>JBAVYG010000492.1:0-1974 GCA_049698675.1 Terriglobia bacterium | reverse complement strand
GGTCTATTCTCAGCGAGATTACGCGCAATCGGATAGAGCACGCCAAACGATTGCTGCTTGAAACCGATCTGCCATGTTGCAACATTGGGACTGCGGCGGGGTTCGGGAGTGTTAAGTCGTTCACGCGTGCCTTTAGGCAAGCTGTCCGCTGTCCGCCGGAACGCTTTCGGACTCTTTCCAGGGCTGCCGAGCCGGGTGGTAAGCGCTTCAACTAGTGTAGTGTCCACTCATTAAGTGAACAATGTAGCGCCACTGTCCCGGTGGCATGTGCCGGCAGGATGCCGGCGCTACGAGAAGGCGCGTTGTCCCGCCATTTCCTGGACACTACGCTAGTCCCGGACCGGGTCCGTTGGCCGGTTCTAGCGGACCGGAGCATCCGTGGAGGGGCTCTGAGGAGCCCGGAACTCCTGGTTCGAGATGGCCGTCATCAAGGAGGCACGAAGAGTATGCGTTCTCTCTCTGCTCGGATCATGGCGCTGGCTTGGTCCGGAATCCTAGGCTTCCTGATCATCGTGTTCGGCGCAGGCGTCTGGGCAGCGCTGGTCGCCAGCAATCTCAGGACGAGCCCGGCAGTCCCCTGGGCGGTCCCTGTGATGGCTCTTGTCCTGTGGCTGACGTGGCTGTACCTGGGTGGCAAGTTCTGGCCGGGCAGCACCTCGCAAGCGCGGCGCCGCTGTCTGCGGGCCAATCCGGTGTCCGCCCAGGCGTTCGGCTGGGCACTGCTGGCAGGTGCGATGTCCATCGCAGCCTTCGCGGGATACTGGATCGTGATGTTCCAACTCGTGAAGATGCCCGGGAATGCCCTTCCCGATTTCTCTCGGTACCCATTGCTGACCGTGGCGCTGATGATTGTGATGGGATCGTTGGCTGCCCCCCTCACCGAGGAACCCGCTTTCAGGGGTTACTGCCAGGTCATTCTGGAACGCGAGTTCCCCGGCCCGGTCGCAGTTGTGATCTCATCGGTTCTGTTTGCGCTTGCGCATGGCCCGACGCAGGGTTTCCTGTGGCCCAAGCTCCTTTTCTACTTTCTCGTGGGTATCGCGTTCGGTGCGACAGCTTACCTCACCAATTCGATCTTGCCAGCCATCCCGGTTCACGTTGTGGGGCTCCTCGTCTTCTTCACCTTGGTGTGGCCGCACGACGCGAACCGACGGCTGCTTTGGGAAGGTGGCGGGGACACATGGTTCTGGATCCACGTTGCACAGGCGATCATCTTCACGGCACTGGCGATCCTGGCCTTCCTCCGGCTGGCGAGGGTTACCGAACGCATGCGTGCCGTTGGGGGCAATTGCGTTGTCTCTGATCCGGCTTCGGAGCCAGTCGGGTAAAGACAGCACGTCAATCCCATAAACACAGGTGAAGATGTCATGCGCCCCGCGGCTCGAAGGGATTTCCTCAAAGGGTTGGGGGTAGCGATCCCCGCCTCAGCGGTTCTCTCAGCCTACCGCGCAATGGCTGCGCCCCTGCGCAAGAAGGTGAAGCTCACCGACCTGCCCCCGCTCTTCCCGACCTACGACCCGCCACGTATCTCATTTCTTTTCAATAACATTACCGCTTTCGACGCGTAACTACCTTTGTTTTCTATAATATTCCCGCTTTTCCACCAGTTTTCCACAGCGGTCCTTTGTTTTCATAGACATTCCCGCATTGTCCGTCGAGTTTTGGAGAATTTCTTTCTTTCATTTCCACACCGGAACCGCCATCTTGTCCAAAGGAAGCCTGGGAATTTTCCCTCTTTTTGTGCTGCTCGGAGCGCTCGCGAAGCTGGATTTGGGCGTCGGATGTCGCATCGAAAGAAACCTGCTCCCCTCCTGCTTTGAGTACGCGCCAAGCCACGATTTACTATACTAGTGTCCTGAGTCATAAGTTCGTTTACAAAATCGGGCCAGGGCTTCCAGGATTTGGTCAGCCGTCTTGGTCCAAATGAACGGTTTAGGGCCTTGGTTATAAGTTTCCACGTAACGCTTCAGAGCC
>JBAVYG010000491.1:0-2221 GCA_049698675.1 Terriglobia bacterium | reverse complement strand
GGCTCTGAGGCGTTACGTGGAAACTTATAACCAAGGCCCTAAACCGTTCATTTGGACCAAGACGGCTGACCAAATCCTGGAAGCCCTGGCCCGATTTTGTAAACGAACTTATGACTCAGGACACTAGATGGGGAGAGAAGCGTAGCCACTCGTGGAGGTGCTGGCGAATCACCTCGCTGGCATAGCGTAGTTGCACGAGACTGCTTGCGACTTGATCAATGCGCTGCTTACGTGGGGACGTCCGGTAGCACTCGCAATCGGCACTGGAGAACCATTGTGAAAACATCGTAGCTCCTTCGAAAATGATTCCTCAGGGCGGTGCGACCGCTGGTTCGACGGTGACGACGAGCCCGAGTCGTTCTAGACGTTTCACGTAGTACCTCTGGAGCTGGCGCTTGTTGATTCGCTCCAGATAATCTCCGCCCAGGTCGTGATAGGTTTGGCCGGTTTTAAGCATGTGGTAACCGATCACGAGCATCGTGTGGGCTACCGCCATCACGGCGCGCTTCACGCCGCGCCGCGCAGCCAGGCGTTTGAACTGCGCGGAGAGATAGCAGTCCTTCTTGCGGGTCACGGCCCAGGCTGCCTGACACAAGGATCGCCGCAACCACTTGTTGCCATCCCGAGTCTTGCCCGACATCCGCTTTCCCGCACTCTCGTGATTGCCGGGACACAGCGCCGCCCAGGAGGCCAACTGCTGCGAGGTCGGAAACGGCTGCATGTCCACACCGACCTCCGCCACCAAGTTGCAGGCCGTCACGTGATCCACCCCGGGCATGGTCTGCCAGAGCGCGACGGCCTCTTCAAAAGGGGCGATCCGCTTGTCGATCTCTCCCTCGATGCGCTGGATTCGTTCGCCCAAGGCTTTCCACTCGTCCAGATATTCGGCCAGCAGAAAACGGTGGTGATCGCGTACCCGTCCTGCCAACGCTTGCTCCAGTTGCGGGACCCTCCGCTTCAGCTTCCCTCGCGCCAACTTTGCCAGTTGCCGGGGATCGTCCTGGCCGCCGATGATCGCTTCCAACATGCGCCGTCCGGATACCCCCAGCGTGTCCGAAGCCACCGAACTTAGTTTGAGATTGGCCTGCTCCAAAAACTTCTGGATCCGGTTGTCCACCCGATTCTGGCTCTGGCGCAACTCGGCACGGTAGCGCGTCAAGTCCCGTAGATCCTGAATCGGCGTCGGCGGCACAAAGCTTCCTTTCAGCAGCCCATGCTGCAGCAGGTCGGCAATCCACTCACAGTCCCGCGTGTCGGTCTTGCGTCCCGGCACTGCCTTGATGTGTTGTGGATTCACCAGCATCTGTTCGAACTGACCCTCTAGCACGGCCCACACCGGCCGCCAGTAGACCCCGGTCGCTTCCATCGCCACGTGCGTTACGCCTTGTTCCTTCAGCCAGTCCGCCAGCGCCAACAAATCGGCCGTGAAGGTTCCGTACGTCCGCGTCTCCCGCCGCTTGTTCTTGCCTTCGCACACGCTGACGCAAACACTCACACTCTCCTTATGCACATCCAATCCCGCGCAACGGGCATAGACAACTTGCATAGGTGCTCCCTCCTGGATGGCATCGGGAGGAAGCCTTCTGGTGTTGAGAGTCTCCTTCACGTGCTCGCCGTCATCGACGGCGGCGACAATTCGTTGTGCCTCCAGGCTCCCCGGTCAGACTCCTTTGCGGGCTTGACAGCGCCAGTCCACCAACCGACCTGGTTCCCGATGCAATCCACGACAACCTTACTCCTTCGCCGCGCCCATTTTCATCCTTCGTTGTGCCCGGAACGGACATGGCCGACTCCTTTCGTTAAGTGAAATTGGGAGGAACTACGATATCTTCGATTGTCGGCGTTATGGAACGCTGGAGCTGGAAAATCGCTGTCCGCAGTGCTGGAAACCCTCAAGGAACAACGCACCGCTCACCATGACGCGGAACTTACCATAATCTTCACCTGGCGCAGTCACGATCACCGGGTGGGCCTCCGGTGTCTGCTTTCCCTGCAGTCGACAGATGAAACGCTTGACGCTTTGATAGCCGCTGGCGAAACCCGCTTGCGAGACCAGGTCCTGCCAGATGGCCATGGCGTTGCGCCCGCGAGCGAGGCCGAGTTCGATCAGCTCACGGTAGGGTTCGCAGGCACTCGCCGAGGGGCTGCGAGTGGGAGGCAGCGCCTCGCTGGCCGGCCTTGCTCTCTCCGGTTCGCAGGCTGCTGCCGGGGTAGGTTGTTG
>JBAVYG010000490.1:0-2550 GCA_049698675.1 Terriglobia bacterium | reverse complement strand
GCCGTGGGGGTTCCACTGATGATGCCCGTGCTGGTGCTCAGGCTCAGGCCCGCCGGTAGGGCCGGGCTCACACTGTACGAGGTCACCGCTCCGCCGCTGCTGGTGGGGCTGTTCGGCGTGATCGCCGTCCCCACGGTGTAGACCGCCGTGGCGGTAGTGTAGCTGAGTGCCGAGGGCGGCTGAGGGGTGATAACAGCACTGGGGCCGCCACCGCACCCGCAGAAGAGAAGGGATACTGCGGTCAGAATGAGACCAAGCCATTGGATAGATCGCATCGAAAGCTCCTTATTTCATTGTCACCGGCGCCATGACATGGCTCAGAGACAATCAGACTTCACCGACACTAACTTATTGCCGACGAAAAATGGTCTTGACTTTGGGGGCCACCACATCATCCGAGTTAGGCGCTACACACGTGAAATTCGCAGCATCTTCACTGCTTCCTGTACCTGTGTACTGGGCATATTGCGGATAAGGACACAGAGGGCGAGTCCTGCCAGATGGCAGCGCGCTCCCGGAAAGGGGGTTCGGCGTCTGGTTAAGGGGGTTCGCCGTCAGGTTAAATGAATTGCGGGCAGTCATGGAGTCGGGGGCCGTGCCTGCTTCCACCCAACTAACAATCGCACCAAGTGGATCAAAGCTGTCGAGGGCATAACTCCCGCCAGAGCAGTGGTTCATTCCCGGAATCAGGAAGAGCCTGGCAAAGGTCCCCGTGTTGCTCCCGTACCGGGATGACAGGTTCTCATAGTAACTCACCGTATCATACATCGAGAACACCGGGTCGCTCTCCCCGTGGTAGAAGATGATCTTTCCGCTGCGGCCCATGAAGGTATCCAGATTCGTCGACGTCGCCTCCAGATAAGACACGGCAGACTGTGTGAACGTTGAATTTGTGGCGTTCACGCTGTTACTCAGATCGTCCATCGACACCGTGAACACATTCAGAGAAGGATTCGGTGGGGCTGAGAGCAGGTACATCAGCAACTGTGCACCTAGAGTTATATTCGCGGCAGGAGTTTGCGGATATGCGGATAACGGAAGGGGGAAATTGACAGGTTGCGGATATCCAATGGGAAGGTACACAGGCGGGTTAATACCAAGCGTCCACATTATCCATTTAGGGTCGCTGATTCCCACATCGTACGGCAAATTCGAGTAGAGCGCATTCCCCTGAGAATCCACGGGTCCCTCGAACACATTTTGAATTGCCAAGATCTGCGCAGGAAGCAAGCAGGACGAGGTTTTCGCCCCTGTGCACTGAAGCTGGCTAAGCGTGGCGGGGTTGAATGCTTGCTTGCAGGCAGCGGTATTGAAAATCATCTTGTCCTGTAGACCGTCGAGTGAATCGCACGCCTGAAGCACGAGTTGCCCCACAAGCGCCAAGTCCGCCTGGCTGGCGGCGGAGAAAAGGTTAGGATTCCCATTGGGATCAGGAGTGGTTCCCATAGCCAGGGCGGCCTGGGCAAATTGCTGCGTATCCCAAGCCTCAGCAATGCTGGTATGAGGAATCCGGTAGCCGGGGTCCCCAGCGACGATTCCATCGAACATGTCACCCCAGCGCTGGCTGGCAACCATTGCTTCCCGCCCCCCATTCGAACAACCGCAAAAATACGAGTAGACGGGGCTAATGCCGTAGAACGACGTCAAGATGGACTTTGCCACTGGAGCCAGGGTCCCTGTCTGCTGATAGCCGTAGTCGTACCTGGCCTGAGGATCGAATCCAAACCCCGAATTCTGATCCGAGGTATGGCCTGAGTTCTGGGTGATAACAGCGAACCCGCGATAGAGGGCCGGCGGGAAAGCCGTACCCCCGCCAAGGGTAGCGCCAACAGCCTCACCTAGCACACCGTCAAGCCCGCTGCCTCCCGTGAAATAGAAGTTGCCATTCCAAGTCGTGGTAGGCATCCTAAGTTCAAACGAAATGCCATAATTTGGATCCGATGCTGTTGTTGGCGTCAGATTGCCATACTCATCCATCGCCGGCGCAGGAACTCCAAGGCGGGGATTCACGATGCCCTGAACCAGACAGTGCTCAGGTAAATACCCCGCGCCTGGATAAAGAGTGGAAAGAGTAGAGTTAGCACTCACCAATTCTGCTGTAGTGATCTGAGTATTTGGAAAATCGAGTTGATAGATGTTGGCACAATCCATCGCTGGTTCTGTGGGCACAATTTTAGCCATCGTGATGGTCAGGGTCGCCGTGGTGCTGCCGGTCGTGTTGGAAGCCGTCACCGTGTAGCTGGCCGTGGCGGTCGCGGTCGCGGGGGTCCCGCTGATGATACCCGTGCTGGGACTCAGGCTCAGGCCCGCCGGAAGGGCCGGGCTCACGCTGTACGAGGTCACCGCTCCGCCGGTGCTGGTGGGGCTGTTCGGCGTGATCGGCACCCGGATGGCGTAGACCGCCGTGCCGGTAGTGTAGGCCAGGCCCGCCGGGGCCGCGTCTTCCACCGTGATGGTCAGGGACGCCGTGGTGCTGCCGGCCGAGTTGGAAGCCGTTACCGTGTAGCTGGCCGTGGCGGTCACCGCCGTGGGGGTTCCACTGATGATGCC
>JBAVYG010000489.1:0-2717 GCA_049698675.1 Terriglobia bacterium | reverse complement strand
CATTTTGGTCAAAGCTAACGGCACCACCGAAATTACCCCGGCGGGCACACCTGCTTGTTTCCTCAATTCTCGTAATGTAAGATGACGATTTGCGGATTCGAACGTTCAAGAAAGAGCAGGATTCGGGATTCAGGATTCAGGGATCAGGGAAAAGCCAAAAGCCGGCCTTCCTGAATCCTGACTGCTGAATACTGCTGAGTGGAGGTGTCGGTTTGGCTGAGACTCCAAAGTACGACATGGTGATTATCGGGAGTGGGCCCGGCGGGTACGTCGCTGCGATTCGAGCTGGGCAATTGGGACTCAAGACATTGGTAGTCGAGAAAGATGACAAGTTCGGCGGGACGTGCCTGCACGTCGGCTGCATTCCGACGAAAGCCCTCCTGTTGAACGCAGAGGTTTACGACTATTTCAAGAATGCCAAAGAATACGGAATCGTCTGCAAGGAATTCTCTATTGACTGGGCGGCAATCCAGGCCCGCAAAACCAAGGTGATCACCAAACTCGTAAAGGGCATCGAGTTTCTTTTCAAGAAGAACAAAGTGGAGAGTGTGCAAGGATACGCCCGCTTGGCCGGGCCGGGCCGGATCACGGTAACGGACGCAAAGGGGCAGACACGAGAAATCCAGGCTACGAAGATCGTCCTTGCCACGGGGTCCGAGGCAAAGACGTTTCCAGGCTTCGAGCCGGACGCGAAAACCATTCTGACCAACAAGGAGATCCTGGCGCTGAAAGCGATCCCCAAATCGATGGTGGTCATGGGCGCCGGCGCCGTGGGCGTGGAGTTCGCCTCCATCTTCCACCGCTTCGGGACGAAAGTCACGATCCTGGAGATGTTGCCGCGCGCGGTTCCGCTTGAAGATGAAGAAATCTCTGCCGAGCTCGAGAAGTCATTCCGCCGGCAGGGCATCGCCATTGAGACGCAGGCCAAGGTTGAGAAGGCCACCAAAACGGCAAACGGAGTGGCGGTTTCTTATGCCGGAGCAGATGGGAAATCTCAGGCAATTGAGGCTGAGGCCTTGTTGGTCGCCGTGGGGCGTTCTCCCAACACCGCAGGAGTGGGCCTCGAGAAAACCCGGGTCAAGCTGGAGCGGGGGTTTGTGAAGGTCGATCAATACATGCAAACCGATGAGCCTGGCGTTTACGCCGTTGGCGACATCGTTGCGAACAGCCCCCTGCTGGCGCATGTGGGCTCGATGGAAGGCATCGTTGCGGTTACGCACGCGGCGGGGAAGCCGGCAGAGCCCATAAACTACACACAGGTCCCCAATTGCACCTATTGTGAGCCTGAGATCAGCAGTGTGGGACTCACGGAACGCCAGGCGCGCGAAGCGGGCCATAAGGTTCGTGTGGGAAAGTTCCCCTTTGCAGGCAACAGTAAAGCTGGCATCCTGGGCGCCCGCGAGGGCTTTGTGAAGATGGTGTGCGACGAAAAGTATGGAGAGTTACTCGGCGTCCATATGATCGGGCCGAGGGTGACGGAGCTCGTGGCCGAAGCCACCGTGGCCTTGCGTCTGGAGGGCACGGCACTTGATCTATCCCATACCATCCACCCGCACCCCACTCTTTCCGAGGCGATGATGGAAGCGGCTCACGCGGCGGTGGATTGGGCGATTCACATTTAGGGAAGCTGTCAGCTATCAGCAGTCAGCGGTCAGCTAGAACCGCAGGAACACATAAGCGAATCACCGCCGGACAAAAGCCGTGTTGATGAGGCTATCAAGAAACTTCCCAATGAAGGCTGAGGGCTGATAGCTGACTGCTGATGGCTGAATGCTGCTCATGCTTTGTCACCTCGAACAACTCGGTCTGGTGGGCTACGAAGATAGCTTGCGGCTTCAAAGGGAACTCGTGGCGCGGCGCAAGGCGGGGATCATTCCTGATACTCTGCTGCTGCTCGAGCATCCCCACGTTTACACGCTAGGGCGAAATGCGAAAACGGAAAACCTCCTCATCTCAGCCGAGCAGCTTGCGGCGCGAGGAGCGCAGGTCTTCGAGATCGACCGGGGCGGCGACGTGACTTACCATGGCCCCGGCCAGTTGGTGGGCTATCCCATCCTTGACCTTGCGAAACACCGGCGAGATATCGCCTGGTACATGCGCTGCCTTGAAGAGGTCTTAATCGAAGTGGTACGGGAGTACGGAATACAGGCCGGACGTCTTGCCGGCGCCCCGGGAGTCTGGGTGGGAAACGACAAGTTGGCAGCCATGGGAGTCCACATTTCGCGTTGGGTTACTTCCCATGGCTTCGCCTTCAATGTCAACACCGACCTGCGCTACTTCGACTGGATAGTTCCTTGTGGGCTGCGCGATAAAGGCGTGACCTCGCTCCAGAAGCTGTTGGGCCGGCCGGTCGAGATGGATGAGGTCATCGAAAGAGTAGTCCGGCACTTTGGAAGAGTCTTCGAGGTAGAAATGGTCGAGGTGGCAGAGCAAGTCGAAGGTCGAGGATCGGATCTAGCAGGATGCTGAAAAGACCGTCTGGTCTGTCATTCCGAGGAGCCGCAGGCGACGAGGAATCTCGCAGGTCCTTTGTTTCCAGAGCGAGATTCCTCGCTTCGCTCGGAATGACAACGGTTTTTTCAGCATCCTGCTAGTGTCCTGAGTCATAAGTTCGTTTACAAAATCGGGCCAGGGCTTCCAGGATTTGGTCAGCCGTCTTGGTCCAAATGAACGGTTTAGGGCCTTGGTTATAAGTTTCCACGTAACGCCTCAGAGCC
>JBAVYG010000488.1:0-4314 GCA_049698675.1 Terriglobia bacterium | reverse complement strand
ATCCGATTCATCCTCCAAATGTCCTGCAAATCTCTTCAGCCCGCCCCGCCTGGGTCTGGCGCCGCAACCGGCCTGCCTGGACGATCGCTCTCAGGGCCTGAGTGGCCCGCGGGAGGCGGTCGTTAACGACCAGATAATCATATTCAGGCCAGTGGGAGATTTCCTGGCGGGCTGCCGCTAACCGTCGTTCTACAACCGATCGCGAATCCGAATCCCGGTGCGTCAGGCGCCGTTTCAGCACCTCGAAGGACGGCGGCAAGATAAAGACGCTGAGCGCTTCCGGCAAACGCTTCCTGACTTGTTGATGCCCCTGAACATCGATATCCAGCAAAATATCCCGTCCGGCCTTCAGAGCCCCGTCGATCTGCCCCTTCGAAGTACCATACAGGTGGCCGAAAACCTCGGCCCACTCAATGAAATCACCGGCGGCAATCATTCTCTCGAACCGCTTGCGCGTCACAAAAAAGTAGTCGCGCCCGTCTTTCTCACCTTCACGCCGCGGCCGCGTGGTGTGTGAAACCGAAAAAGCCAAATCCGGCAGAGACGCAAGCAACCGTCTCACCAGGGTTGATTTCCCGGACCCCGAGGGCGCTGAAATGACCAAAATGCCGGCACGTCCGCAGGACGGTTTAGATACCTTTTTCTCCATTACTCAATGTTCTGAGCCTGCTCGCGCAGCTTTTCGATTTCACTCTTCATTTCAATCGCCAAGCGCGCGACTTCCAGGCCAACCTCGGGCAAATCCGTAGTCTTTGACAGAAGTGTGTTCGCTTCCCGGTTCATCTCTTGCAGCAGGAAATCCAGCTTTTTCCCCACTTCCGGACTCTCCGCGAGCAGTCGCTTCACTTGGGCGACATGGCTTCGGAACCGTGTCAATTCTTCCGTGGTATCGGAACGGGAAGCCAGGTACGCAACCTCCTCCGCCAGTCGCACCCCGTCCAGTTCAGTGCTGCCCATCAACTCCCTGAGGCGGCCTTCAAGGCGATGCTGGTAGAGCTTTGGCAGCCGTTCGGCGAGGCTTGCCACACTCTCAGTTAACAATTCCAGTCGGGCCAAGCGCGTCTTGAGATCACGCCCCAAATCTTCGCCTTCGCGGGCGCGCATCTCGTTCAGGCTCTCCAGGGCCTCCGTGGTCACACGTTCCAGGAGTTGGTGGACCCGCTCGAAGTCTTCCGGCGAAATCTCACCGTTGCCCACCATGGCCAAGCCGGGGATACGCAGCAGAGCCACCAGGTCCGGCTCGGACGCAGCACCAAACTCTTCTCGCAGCATCCGATAAGCGGCCACGTAGGCAGCCACGAGCTTGCGGTCAAGTAGAAGTCCGGCATTGCCGGGTTGCTCGAAACTGACGGCCACCTCCACATGTCCTCGCTTGACGTGGTCCTTGATGAGACGCCGCAGCATGGGATCCATGGATTCGAGCGCTGAAGGGAAGCGCACCTGAACATCCAGAAAGCGATGGTTCGTGCCACGAATACTGACCGAGAGAGAGTACCCCCCTTCCTCAGCTTGAGCTTTACTGTAACCCGTCATGCTTCGAATCATGGCATCTCTTCCACTTGCCAAGACCGGGAGCCCGTCCTCTTCTGCTTCTGCTTCGCAACCCCGGCCGGCAAGTCCCCTTCCGTAATCAGTTAGCCCGAGCTCCCACCTATGGTTCCGCGTCCACGAATTGGAGATCGTGCAGCTTCTGGTACATACCTCCCCGGCTGATCAGGTCTTCATGGCTCCCGATCTCACTGATGGTGCCGTGGTCGAGGACAATAATCCGTTCCGCGCGACGCACGGTGGAAAGGCGATGGGCAATCACCAGCACCGTGCGGCCCCGCATCAGGTTCGCCAGCGCCCTTTGAACCAGAAGTTCCGATTCCGTGTCGAGTTCCGAAGTAGCTTCGTCCAGGATGAGTATGGGTGGATTCTTGAGAAGCGCGCGCGCGATGGCAATTCGTTGCCGCTGCCCCCCGGAAAGACGCTGCCCACGCTCTCCGATCATCGTCTGGTAGCCCTCGGGCATCTCCAGGATGAACTCTTCAGCCAATGCGGCGCGCGCGGCCTCCCGCGCGGCCTCCTCGCCGGCAGGGTGGCTCCCGTAACAGATGTTATTGAAGACGGTATCGTTGAACAGGATTGTTTCCTGTGTGACGATACCGATCTGAGCGCGGAGTGAGTTGACCTTTACGCCCCTAACATCATGGCCGTCGATCAAAATTCGGCCTCGCGTCACATCAAAAAACCTGGGAATGAGACTGGCGAGCGTGGTCTTTCCTGCGCCACTTGAGCCCACAATGGCCACCACCTCGCCCTTGCGGATTCGCAGGTTGATATCGCGCAGCAACGGCAACGCCTCTTCGTAATCGAAATCCACGTTTTCGAACTCAATTTCATGCTCGAAGAGTGGCAAGCGTGATGCCCCCGGCTCGTCGTGAATATCCGGATGAATGTCGAGATAGTGGAAGACTTGCTCGGAGGCACCCAGGGCCTGCTCGTAGGAGTTATGGACTCCCGTGAGCCGCTTAATGGGCTCGTAGGTCTTAATCAGGGCATACAGGAAAGCCACGAACCCTCCGGTGGTCTGCGCGTGGTGCATGATCTCCGTGCGGGCATAAAGGAGAAGACCGGCGACGGTGATTGCGCCCAGGACTTCCATGATCGGGGAGGTCGCGGCCTGGGCCCGCACCCATCGCAGACTGACGCGCAGCAGCCGCCGCGTGGCCGCCTTGAACTTCTCCACCTCGAACAATTCCATCCCAAAGGCCTTGACAATGCGGATTCCTGAGAACGTCTCCTGAAGGACGCTGTTCAACTCTGCCATCTTGTCCTGGCTGGAACGGCTCGAAATGCGAATGTAGCGCCCGATATTGTGGGATGGCAACACCACCAAGGGCACCAGGATCAGCGAGCCTAATGCCAGCCGCCAGTCAACATAAAACAGAACACCTAGAAGCCCCACCAGCGTAAAACTTTGCTTCAGGAAGTCTGCGGCAGTCTGCGAGACCGCATACTGAATTCTCTCAATATCACTGGTGATCGCTGACATCAGCCGCCCCGTGGAAGTCCTGGTAAAAAAAGCCATCGACTGCTGGATAATCCTCGAATAGAGAAGATTCCGAAGGTCCCTCACCACGGAATGGCCGATAAAGTTGATGAAGTAGGTTGCCAGAAACTCAGCAACCCCTTTGATCAGGGTCACCGAAACGATCGAAATCGCTACAATGGTCCATGCATTGTGGATCCAGGCCGGGAAAAAAGATTGCAGGTATATCGGCTGCCCTCCGAAGGGCCATTGGAACAAGACAATTTTGCCTGCGTCGGTGCCTGGAGCAAGAACACGGTCAAAGATCGGCTTGATGAGTAACGCCGTCAGAGCCTCACAAGCCCCCACCAAGGCCATCAAAATGAATGCGACCAGGAACCGGAAGGAGTAAGGCTTTAGAAAAGCGAGCAATCGTTGGACTTGGGTCATCACGCAAAGGCCCTCGGCTGACCAAGCCCGGAGGGTGCCCAGAATCAACAAGTCTAGCCCCTAGGGCTGAGCAAGTCAAGCAAAAGCAGAGGTCGTGCTGTCCTAATTTCGGGTGTAGCGCCGGCTTCCAGCCGGCAAAGAGCCGCCAAGATGGCGGCGCTACGTTCAAATTAGGACAGCACCCCAGAGGCGTTGTAATCCCTCAGTTTCTGGCACGGCGCTTGGTGATAGTGGTCATATAGTGGTCATATAAACGAGCCGCTGCTGCCACAGGTGGCGGAGGCAGGAGCCGCAGGTGACCCTGCTCTTGCACCCCTTGCGTTCCGGATCAGTGGATCGCGAAGGCCTGGCAAGTCTCCTGGCTCGTTCCTACCTACCGCTTGCCGGTTACCCCTTGCCATGAGTTAACTACCTTTCTTTTCAATAACATTCCGGCTTTTAACGGCTAACTACCTTTGTTTTCATACACATTCCCGCTTCGCCGCCGAGTTTTCCACAGCAGTCCTTTGTTTTCATAGACATTCCCGCGTCGGTCGTTCATTTTTGTAGAATTCTTTTTCGCTTCCCCTGCAATGGCAGACTTCTTGTCTCGGGCCCGACGAGCCCATTTTGCGGGCTTTTCGTCCCGTTTGGCGCGTTCGCGGCAGTGGGTTGGGGCTCGCAGCAGCACTGCAGCATAGTGTTCCCCGCAGGGCGAGACCCCCCCCCAGCTTCGACTCACAATTCTAGCCTATCTTGTTCTGCTTGTCAAGTAGCGGCGAGTTTATCTCGCCAAATGGCGGCGTAAAGCCGCCTCTACGTCAAATTCGTCCCGCGCGTCTATGCCGCCGCGCCGAGAACCGTTATAATGC
>JBAVYG010000487.1:0-4864 GCA_049698675.1 Terriglobia bacterium | reverse complement strand
GCTTTTGGACAGCTCTGGTCCGACGAGACCCTTCGAGTACCGGGCCGCCGGATCGTTCTGTTCGTTCACCCGCCCTCGATCCGAAACGGAGTTGACTGGAGCCTTGCGGGCCAGAAGGTGGGCGAGTGGTTCCGGTCCGTGCGCCTGACGCTGCCGGATGGCAGGAGTGAGCATACGGTCAAAGGGCTCCCACTCCACTTGCACGTCACTATCGACTCGATGGACGCAACGAAATTGTTTCTCCCCCCACATGTGTGGGTTGTACGCGCGCTGCCCGACGATTCGTGCCGGGACTTAGTGCGGACGGTACTGCGGACTAAGCTCACGAAACTCGCGGGGACGCTGACGGACAGGCACATCCTTTTGATTGAGTGCGCGACGCCATGGTCGTACCGGGAGACTGCGGAGGCGACAGAGTCAGTGGGGTCGGAGTTCCCGGAGCTACAGCGGATCCAGGCGATATGGGTCGTCGACACCACCGCCTGGAGGACGGAGCGATGCGTGTTTTGCCAAACGATCTGGCCGGGCAAAGTGCGGGAAGCGTTTCTGGTCTCCTGCTACCAGGACGGCCGCGTTGCCGGTATCGAATAGGCCCGTCGGCCACGTGAGAAAGGGATTCAGCGTGAAGGACACCGTCTCGGCATTGGAAATCATCGCGAGCATCCCCTCGTCGGTGACACAGCCCGTCGTGTGCCCCTGCGTGGCAGCAAAGCGGACGGCGGGCCAATCCTGGTACTGGTCTGGCCGGCGCGCCAGTTCTGCCAGTCGCGGGACACTGGCCCTGCGACGGAAGCGGGGATCACCGATCACGTGTGGACCATCGAAGAAATGTTAGGAGCAGTGTCAATGGCTAGATAAATGACTCTAATAAGGGCTCAAGCAATCTCTGGCATACGACTTCTGCGATATCTTCGCCACTGTCAGGAAGTGGAGTCGCGCCTTCACTTAAAGATACTCTTCCGCCAGAAACCGTAAACCGAAATACTCGCGGCGTATGCGGTTCTGTCGGAACAGGGAATGCAGACCTAATTTCGTAGTCTTCTGGAACGAACCGGACGAGCATTTTGACGGCTGGAAGCGCAGAGGCCTTCCTGAAGATTTGTATACTCACAATATGAGCACTGGGTCTATCAAAGCTTGATGTGATCCCCTGAATCTGGCAAGTTGAGAGCGCATTGTACAAACAATCCGTAATTCTATCCCACAGTTTCGGAGCATCTTCGTTCAAAATCCTCCGGTGACTCGGGCTAAGTTCCATGATTTGACTTGTGCTGATTGACTTATCGGCCTGCTTTTCTTCCAGTTTTTTCATCGAGTCCGGTTTTCCAATCATAGGCCCCCCGCATTAATCTGACGAATCCAAGAAGAAACGCACTCTAAAGTCAAAGGCTAGCCGTGACAATAGGCACACTCCTAATGTTACTCTGTGTTTGCCGATGCAGAGCTTCGAGAATGCCCGCTTTCCGAGCGGGCGTTTTCGTTTCCAGTGTAGTTTATCACGGCAGTCAACGTGATTCGTTCCTTCGGCACTAGTTTCTATTTAACGGCCTCTTGGAAAAACTGGTCGGCGAGCTTGGGGGCAAGGGTTTTCAGCCTCTCGTAGACCTTCATGACCTCTGATCTCTGGCCCTGCTGACTGTAGACCCAGCCCAGGTTGTACCACGCCTCTGCAAGGTCCGGCTTCAGCCGGATGGCCTCTTGCTCGGCGCTGATCGCGTCGTCGTATTGCCCAAGGCGGCCGTAAGCAGTGCCCAGGGCGTACCACGCCTCTGCACGGTCTGGCTTCAGCCGGATCGCTTCCCGATGGGCGCTGACTTCCTGGCCGTATTGCCCAAGGTGATCATAGACAGACCCCAGGTCGTACCATGTCCCTGCGTCACCCGGTTTCAGCCGGATGGCTTCCCGATAGGCGCTGACTGCCTGGTCGTATTGCCCAAGGTGGTAATAGGCAGAGCCCAAGGTGACCCGCGCCATTGCAAGGTCCGGCTTCAGCCGGACGGCCTCCCGCTCGGCGCTGATTGCCTCGTGATACTCCCCAAGGCTGCTGTAAGCAGTGCCCAGGTTGTACCACGCGTCTGCAAGGTTCGGATTCAGACGCAGCGCTTCGCGTTCTTCAGCGATTTCTCCATCCCTGTCGCCCCCGTTTCCGAGTGCGACGCCGAGGTTGTTGTGCGCCGCGTCATTATTGGGGTTTAAGCGCAGCGCTTCGCGGTATTCCGCAATCTCTCCCTCTGAGTCGCCCTTGCTTCCGAGTGCGACGCCGAGGCTGTTGTGCGCTGAGTCACTATTAGGGTTCAGGCGTAGCGCCTCGCGTGATGCGGACTCAGCATCGTCATACTTCTTCTGCTTTGTCAGGACATAGGCAAGGGTCGCATAAAGGTCAGCATTCTGTGGGTCGAGCAGCAAAGCCGCGCGAACTTCCCCTTCAGCCTCCGTATACTGCCCCTTCTGAAAAAACTCCGTCCCGCGCGCGACATCCTGCTGGATTTCGGTTTGCCGGGCTTGGAGCACTGGGTCAATATGATCCGGCTTCGTTACCTTCGCGCTCTTGAGTGCCGTGATCAAATCATCGTCACCGCCGCCCAGACGCACTTCGTCCAGATAGTCCTGCTGCGGCTCGAAATCGATGCCGCGCTCTTTCACCAGCATTGCCACGCGGGGGCTCGTTACCTGCCCGGCGAGCAGGGCGAAAACCTGCACCTGGTTCAACGGCTTCTTCGCGCTCGCCGGCTGGGGCGGCTTGGCCGCGCGCAGCGCTTTAAGAAACACCTCGCTCGCGCCCGCGGCCTTGAGGCTTTGGAGAAAATCCTCCGCTGGCGCGAAATCAATCCCGCGCTGCTCGACCAGCTTCGCGCCCGACTCGTCTCCCAACCCGGACCGCACCAGGCCTTGCACTTGGTCCCGCGTGAAAGGCTTCTGTTGCGCCCAGGCAGACAGGGCAAAGACCAGCCCCATCGCCAGCATGAGAAGAGTCAGCGTTTTTCGGAATCTCATTGCGGCCTCCCAAGCGTGTCGCGGACTGATACCCACTGGTCGTCAATTATAGCGGAAAAGTCCAGGGCGAGATTCTTCGCTCCGCTCAGAATGACAGCGGGTCGCGGCTGGCGCATGCATGCCCCCATTTGGCATGTATGCGATCGTGGCGAACCGTGCGCTACATCCTCAAGCGTTGGGCGGCGTCCTGGTCGGCATAAGCCGCCGCGATCTCGTGTGTCATCCCCGCCGCTTACTTCGCGTCTTCCGAGAGTCCAGCCATTTCTTTAGAGATTGAGGGCTCTCTCCCGAGCGCTGCCCCGCCAACAGACCCGCAACGGTCAGATCTTCGTCCAGATCGGGCCAGTGGATGTAGGCGCCGTCTGCGAAGATTTCGAAATGATTGCGTTCCTGGGGCGTCCCATGCCAAAGACGGGGGAACCAGGCCAGAGGCACCATAATGGTCCGCCCATCCACCAGATCAATCGTTAGCTCTTCGTCGCTCACCTTTACCGATTTAGCCCGTGGCTCCTGGACTTCAACGGCCAAAGAACTCATACCAACTCCTCATTAGTCGTTCGCGATGCTCATCAACGAGCTTCAGAATTACATTCAGTTCCGCCCGGCTGAAGCCCCCGGCACGTTCAAGCGCCACGGGTTCAAGCCAGAATTTCGCCACCTTGCTCTCGCGTCGCACGTGGATGTGCGGCGGTTCGCTCCTATCCAAGGAAACAAAGAAAAACCGATAGGAACGCATTCCGAGAACCGTCGGCATTGCTCTCTAATTCTATCCCCATGACTGTGATTTGCGCGAGCGAAAGCTAGTTTCCTGAGTTAGAAGTTCGCTAACAAAGTCTTGCAGTTTCGGGCAGCCGTTCCACAGCCCCGGCAGGGGTTTTCATGCTATATTGAGAGCTTGTCGGGCGCGAGAAACCGGAAACAGGCGTGCATGGCCGCGCGAGGGCTCTTGTCACCGCATTCCCAAAGGATGCCGCGCAGGCTGGTGTCCCATGGGAGCTTTGTGCCGCACTTGTCGGCCTATTCAATAACCAGTAACTTCAAGCGGGAGCGGAAGTCTTAATGGAACAGAAGCCTCGGGGAGCGAGCGGCGACGACCGCCGTCAGTATGTCAACTTCGCCTTCTACAAAGTCGACCCGGTGTGGCGGCGGCTGCCGGCAGAAGAGCGCAAGAGGGGCAAGTGTGAGTTTGTTGAGGTTGTGAAGAGCTACGAACAAGATATGCTGGTGATCTCGTATTCGCTGGTGGGCATCCGCGGCGACTGCGACTTCATGCTCTGGCGCATAGGCTACGACCCGCTGAAGCTCCAGGAAATGAGCGCACAACTTCTGGCCACGGGCCTCGGCAACTACCTGACCACGCCGTATTCCTACTTGTCGATGACCAAGCGCTCCGTTTACGTGGATAAGCACACGCACGAAGGCCAGGAAGGAACGCGCCTCAGGCTGGTCCCCGGCCAGTTCAAGTACTTGTTCGTTTACCCGTTCGTGAAAAGCAAGGCTTGGTACCGGCTAACTAAACATGCCCGCCAAGGTATGATGGACGAACATATCGAAATCGGCCACCGGTATCCGACGGTGAGGCTGAACACCACTTATTCGTTCGGGCTCGACGACCAGGAATTCGTGGTGGCGTTTGAAAGTGACAAGCCCGAGCACTTTGTGGATCTGGTGATGGAACTTCGCCACAGCGAGGCTACCAGTTATACCCTGCGTGACACGCCCACGTTCACCTGCATCCATCGTGAACTGCCGGAAGTCTTGGACCTCCTTGGAGGGTAGGCGGAGCGACCATGCCCAGCAGAATTAGGTCAAACAAAAAGCCGGCTGATGTAGCGCGGGCGTCTCGCCCGCTGTCGCGGGAGCGTCCCGC
>JBAVYG010000486.1:0-7053 GCA_049698675.1 Terriglobia bacterium | reverse complement strand
GCTTGCTGCCGCTTTTGCTCAGGCCAGCTTGCTGGCCGTGCACAGGGGGCTGGGACCCAGTCTGGTGAAGCGCGAGCAAGCTCGCGGAATCAAAGCGGCAGCAAGCTGCCGCACTCCAAAGACGCTCGCGCTACTGCATGGCCATCAACTTCTCAATTTCTTCCACCGTGCGCGGCAGGCGGCGGGTCAGATGTTCATAGCCATCCTTGGTGATGAGGATGTCGTCCTCGATGCGCACCCCGATTCTCTCTTCGGGGATGTAGATGCCCGGCTCCATGGTTACTACCATGCCAGGTTCAAGAGGCTGGTTGTAGTTCATGGGGTCGTGAACGTTCAGGCCGACCGAATGGCCGAGCAAGTGGATGAAGTACTGGCCGAGCGGGTTTCCATTCAGGTCTTTGCCGTGGGTGTTGATGTATGCGTAGGCGATATCGTGGAGGCTGTTCTTGCCTCGCCGCAGGCTCATGCCGGGTTTGGCGGCGGCCATGGCGGCGTTCTGGGCGCCCAAAACAATCTCATAGATTTCGCGCTGGCGCGGCGTAAAGTGGCCGTTGACGGGCAGCGTGCGCGTGATGTCGCTGGCGTAGCCACTATAGGAACCCGCCACGTCCATTAGCACTACGTCGCCATCCTTCATTTGCTGATCGTCAGCATCGTAGTGCAAGACCGTTGAAAAGAACCCTGAACCGACGATGGGTGGGTAAGCAGGCCATTCGCATCCGCGCCGCCGGAACTCGTACTCCATGCGCGCCGCCGTCTCGTACTCCCAGACGCCCGGATGGACCGTTTTCATTGCCGCCAGGTGCCCTTCGATAGAAGCGTCTGCGGCTTTCTGGATCAGGGCGATCTCGCCCGGCGATTTCACCGCTCGCTGGCGCTCTACGTACGGGCGCAGGTCGGCAAGGTTGGCCAGCGGGGCCATTTTGCGAAGCTTGGACACAACCTCCGCCTGGAAATAATCCTCGCCGCTTTCAGGCTGAGGAGTCAGCTCCGTATAGATTTTGGGGAAATTCTTGAGCGCTTCCAGAAGTTCTGATTGGAACAGGGAGGTCGCCTTGAGAGTGGGGAAGCCGCTGCGCGCGCTGGCGTCGGGATCGTCCGGCCCGAGCTTCGGCCCTGTCCATTTTTCCGCGCGGAAGTCGTGCGCCGGTATGAAAAGAACTTCCCTCTCCAGCTCCAACGTGGCGCCGGGCTTCGGAGCCTTCGGGACCAGCAACATCATGGTTTCCGGTTGGTTCCAGCCGGTGAGGTAGTAGAAGTTCTCGTTCTGATGGAACGTCGTCACGCTAGCGGCCACGTCCGCGTCCCGGTAACCGAAAAGCACGATGACGCCGTCACCGCCAGTCTCGCGCACCAAGCGCGCGCGCCGCTCATGAAAAACCGAAAGTGGTTCGCGCTCCCAAGCCAGAGCCGGGAGCACCGAAGGTGGCACCACAAGCGCCAGCAACAGGAAATAGAAACTTCGTGATCGAGTTATTTGCATGCGGACGCCCCAGAAACCGAAAGTGTAACACAATTCACCACTGGCGCCACAGTCCGTGACGAGTATGGGTGCCGGAAGGCCGCGGCCACGCCCAAGTCCACCGAACCGGTAGCTGGCAGTGAGAGGGCAACGGAGTAGAAGCAAGATGGGACGCGGGGAGGCGGGAGCGGGGTCGAGGAAGGACAGCGGCGGGAAGGCGGCTAGTGGAGAGCGTTGAGACAGAGGGGGGCCGAAGCCTCCCTGCAGGAAGCAGTCGTGAGGAAGTTCGAGGCCCCGCCGCCAGCCTCATGCAAGTTGACAGATTGTCGTTTTTCCTTTAATATTCAGTTTCGATATCTAAAGAGGGCATCGACAATCGATATGGACGACAGAAGTCTTTACTCGGGGCTGATCCGCCTGCACATCCTCCACCACTCGGCCGAAGAGCCTCTTTACGGGATTTGGATCGCAGAGGAACTAGCGCGCCATGGGTACAGATTAAGTGCAGGAACCCTTTATCCCATTTTGCATGGTCTAGAGAAGAAGGCCTATCTGCGCTCTCATTTGGAGCGCAACGGGAAATTAGCGCGGCGCATGTACAGGATAACTCCGTTGGGCCGGGCGGCGCTGCGTACAGCGCGCAAACGCGTGCAAGAGCTCTTCGGGGAAATGCTCGAAGACAGCAGTGAAAAAACAAAGTCGACGACACTTCGTCCCCAGGCAAAAACATAGCGATGGCATTGTTATGAGCATTGGTTTACTTGGAGCTGCTTGCTCCGACAAGGCTCGAATTCACGGCTTGTAATTTCGCAGCCGGAGGCGCCCGTGAGAGTGGAAGACATGAAGAGCCGAACGGATCGCTATGAAAAGAGCATTGTGCTGATCCGCCTCCTCGTCGGCTGGGTGTTTCTATCGGAAGGAATACAGAAGTTTTTATTTCCTGCAGCGCTCGGTGTGGGGCGGTTTGCGAAGATTGGCATTTCCGCACCGCAGTTGACGGCCCCCTTCGTGGGAGTCATTGAGATTGTGTTCGGCACTTTGATTCTTATCGGACTGTTCACGCGACTGGCTACGCTCCCCTTGCTCATCGATATCGCGGTCGCATTGTCCACAACCAAGCTCGCGTTTCTTGCCAAAAATGGGATATGGAGCACTCTTCACGAGGCCCGAACTGACGTAAGTATGATGCTAGGACTGTTTTTTCTTCTGATTGTCGGCGGAGGTTCGCTGGCCTTGGACACAAAGTTACGCTCTCGGCATTTGGAAAAGTCTGCTTGAGGTCCGCCTAAATTGGCTTCTGGAGATCGCTGATGGAGATTACTCTGCGCGCTCTGATCACACTGATACATGGCATGCTTTTTGGCGCCTTCTTTCTGATGGCGACTTACGGAGTTGTCGTGGAACTCTATCGATCAGCCTATGAAGAACAGCCTTTAAAACTAACCAGCAAGGGCTATTCTCTGGAACGTCTTTATCTAATCTGCACGGTTGGGCTAGGCTGGGCCGCAGTCCTGACGGGAGCTTACATTATCTATCCGTGGTATCGGGCCATTCCGGCTCCCGGCGTTACAAACTTGGCCCTTTATCCGCAGTTCCTCTTGAAATCGAGCGCCACGACGGCGGAATGGCACAGCCTGGGAATGGAGTGGAAAGAGCATATTGCCTGGATAGCTCCCATAGCCATGACCATGGTGGCCTATGTATTGACGAAGTACAGGCCGTCGATTAGAGGGCATCCACAAATCCGCACAGCCGTTCTGGTCTTTGCGCTGGTGGCTTTGGCAGCCGCTGGAGTCGCGGGATTATTTGGCGCAATGCTCAGCAAGTACGCGCCAGTAAACGGTGGCCCGACAATCCATTTGAGGGGAAAAAGCCAATGAATCATGCGCAGCCTAAAAAAGAAGAGCGGACCACAACCCAGGGGAGAGATGATCTTCCTAACGGACCTGCGGGAGCAGCCATCTTGTCGGCGGGGGCCGGCTGCTCGGTTCTGGGCATGCTTGCCGTGGTCGCAGATGCCTCCAAGCCAGTGGCCAGATTGTTGACGTTTTATCAACGCACCGGTCCGCTTTCCGGCGTAAGTTCGATGGCTATTCTGTTGTGGCTGGTGACTTGGTTCGTCCTGGCGAGGCGCTGGCGGACGAAGACCGTCGCCATCGCGAAAGTCAATGCAACAGCTTTGCTGCTTTTGGCATTGGGAATGTTGCTGACCTTTCCACCGTTCGCAGATCTCTTACAGGCGAAATAATTCGGCGAGGCCGCACGGAATTACAAAAGGCCTACCCGTACTTTATCGACGGGCATCGGCGGCAGTAGATATCCGCGTGATATCAGGCATTGGGGACAAAGAAAGCGGTGTCAGTTCCGATCAAGGAGCATGAATGAAGGTTGTTCGCCGTTACGCAAAAACAACGCTCTTCCTGCTGTTTATGCTGGCAGCCACGAATCTATGGTCAGGACCTCCGTTCCAAACCGACGACCCGGAGCCCGTGGAATTCCGGCATTACGAGGTCTACCTATTTGGCGCCTCGGACGGGACTCCGGTGGAAACCGATCCTGTGGGTCCGGCGTTTGAAGCCAACTGGGGCGCTGCTCCCAATCTTCAGTTGCATCTCATCGCGCCCCTTGGGGCCGTCATTCCTTCCAATAATCCGCTGTATTTTCCCGCCGGAGTGGGTCCGAGCGCCTATGGTCTGACGGACGTGGAATTGGGCGCGAAGTATAGATTTGTGAAAGAAACCAAGTATCGCCCGCAGATTGGCACCTTTACGATGTTAGAAGTCCCCACCGGCAGCTATGCCAAAGGGTTGGGCGTCGGAAAGGTCTGGTACAAAGTGCCGATCTGGGTGCAAAAAAGCTGGGGACACTGGACCACCTACGGTGGCGCCGGATACCAGATTGTCCCACAGACCGGGTATCGCAACTTCACCTATGGCGGATGGCTGCTGCAAAGGGACATCGGGAAGAAGCTTACGCTGGGAGCAGAAGTTTTCTCGCATAGGCCGGAAGGGCTTGCTTCACCACAGACAATGTCTGCCACGATGATTGATGTCGGCGGCTATTACTACATCCGGAACCCAGGCTTGCAAATCCTGTTTGCATACGGCCATACTGCTTTCGGGCAAACCGAGAACTACGCATACCTCGGGATGTATTGGACTTGGGGATCGAAGCCAGGGAAAGGCCTCAATGGATTCCTGGCTCACCATCTTTCGCGATTCTAATATATGGATGAAGGTTCGATCTGGGGCGTGTCGTCCGTGGCGGAAGGCTTTCAAATCCGCGATGCAATTGCCAGCCCTAAATGGCGGCCCTTTGTGTTGCTACGCTTGTGGGACTTTGACGTGGCCCTCGCCGGAAGGCTGCCGGGAGCCGCAGACTATGTCTCTTGTGAGGCCGGACGCGATCGGACTAGGGCGGGTAGTGAATTCCAAAGCCGCCGCATAGGCGTCTGGAAAAGGGACATCATCCCCATATAGGAATAGCCTATGAAGAAGAGCAGCAGGAAGGGAACGGTCAGGTAGTTTTCAACGCGGAATGAATAGGCGGTAGTGAAAACGAAATAGGCCGCCATGCCGAGCTCAACATAGGGTTTCCAACCGCAGCCGTGGCGGACATACTTTTTTTGTTCCCAACCTTCTTCCTTCAGTTCGACGCGGTACTTGGGGGTGCGCACAAATTCCGACTGCTTCCCCAGCAGCGCTTCAATCACCGCCATGGAGTTGGTGACGGCAAGGCCGATGCCGGTGGCCATGAGGAAAGGCACGAATCTTATGCGCTTCCACCAATCCCGCGGATAGAGCTCGCGTTGGGCTACCATGTAGAAACCCGAGACAGAACACGTGGAGGCGAGGAACAAGGGCAGGTCCAAGTACAACATCTGGAACCAGCCCTGGTAAAAGCGCACGATCATGGCGGGCAGCAGGATGACGGAAAACACCACCATGAAGGGATAAGCGAGGTTCGCCGTGAGGTGGAAGGTGGCCTCGAGCTTGATGTACAGCGGCTGTTCGCTCCGCCAGATGAGGGGGAGCAATTTCTTGGCCACCTGGATCAGGCCCTTGGCCCAGCGAGCCTGCTGGGTTTTGAAGGAGTTCATCTCCACGGGCAATTCGGAGGGGCACTCGATGTCCCGGTCATAAATAAACTTCCAACCCTTCAGTTGCGCGCGGTAGCTCAAATCGGTGTCTTCGGTGAGCGTGTCGTGCTGCCACCCGCCTGCGTCCAAGATGGCCGCGCGCCGCCACATTCCTGCGGTGCCGTTGAAATTGAAGAAGCGGCCGGAGCAGTTCCGACCCCCGTGCTCGATGACGAAGTGGCCGTCCAGCAGGATGGCCTCCACCTCCGAGAGGTTCGAGTAATGGCGGTTCACCCACGTCCAACGGCCCTGGACGACCCCCACCTTGGGATCGGTGAAGTAGTCAATCATCTGGCGGATAATGGGCGGCGGAGGAATAAAGTCCGCGTCGAAGATGGCGATGAGTTCGCCGCTCGAGTGCTTCATACCTTCGGCCAGCGCGCCCGCCTTGTAGCCCTCGCGGTGGTCGCGATGGTAGTAGGCTATGGGATGGCCGGCCTGCGCGTACTCGCTGACCAGGCGCGAGGCCACAAAACGCGTCTCGTCCGTGGAATCATCGAGCACCTGGATTTCCAGCAGGGCGCGCGGATAGTCGATCTGCGTGACGGCTTCGAGCAACCGCTCAACCACATAGCGCTCGTTAAAAACCGGGAGTTGAATCGTGACCCGCGGCAGTTGCTCGAATTGCCTTGCCGGCTTAGGCGCCTTCCGCTTGTTCTTGAGGTAAAGATAGGTCAGGTAATAGCGATGAATCCCGTAGATCGACAGGATGCCAAGAATGGTAAAGTAAGGGATCAGGATCGCGAGATCAAAAGCGTTCGCCCTGTAAATGCCGCGAAACGGGTCCTTGTGGAAAATCAGATAGAGATAATGAGCCAGCGGATTCGAGTGCACGATCAACAGGGAGAGAAGCAAATGGTTCATAGGACTTCAGTTTGGTGCGCGAAACGTTAGGTCTTGTGGCGCAGGCGCCGGGTTAGCGCCTCGAGCTTCGCAGGATCAGAAGGCCGACAATAACTTTGATGCAGCAAAAACCGTCCGCGTCGTCCCGGCTTCCGACTCTCGGCTTGCTGGTTTTGTCCGGCGGCCTCGGGGTGATTTTCAGCCTCATCGGGCGTTGGCGGAACCTCCCCTGCTCGGTCCCGGAGTTCATCGCGCTGTCGCTGGCCGCTGGAGCATTATACGTGGCCGGCGTTTACCTTGTCGAGCGCTTTGTCTTGGGCCCCTCGGCCTTACTCGTCATTGTGCTGGGCGCGCTTTTCTTTCGACTCTGCCTCCTGCCACGCGAACCCACGCTTTCCAACGATGTTTACCGTTACCAGTGGGAAGGCCGGGTCGAGCGCCTCCACATCAACCCCTACATCGTCTACCCGGCAATGCCTCCTCTGAGCGGTCTCGAGGATCGCAGGCATCCGATTGAGACGGGAAGGAACGTCTCGACGCTTTACCCGCCGCTCAGCGAATGGTCGTTTTCCTGGGTTAGCACGGTTGCCGGATACAAAATGCTCTATAC
>JBAVYG010000485.1:0-8366 GCA_049698675.1 Terriglobia bacterium | reverse complement strand
GCCCCGAGGGTGGTGTGAAAGGCGGTTAAATCCTTCTGCTTTCGAGACCCACCGAAGTGGCAGGCGAAGGCAAGGTAACTAAGGAAGTGGAAGCTAAACCCGAGGAAAGGAATCTTAGGACCAAAGGAGAGTGCAACATGGCAGAAAAAATAGCGGTGTTGGGCATTTACCCCAATTACTCGAGCGTGGAGAACGGCGTGGACGTCTTGAAGGAGGCCGGCTTTCGAAACACGGATATTTCTGTGCTATTTCCGGAAAAAGTAGTCTCCAAGGACTTCGCCCACAAGAAACACACGAAGGCTCCAAAGGGCGCTGCGGCTGGCGCAGGAACCGGTGCGATCCTCGGCGGCACATTGGGATGGTTGGTGGGCATTGGCGCTCTGGCCATACCGGGTTTGGGTCCGTTTATCGCCGCCGGTCCTATCATGGCGGCCCTGGCAGGGGTCGGCGTGGGCGGTACAGTAGGCGGGATAACGGGCGCACTGATTGGCATGGGGATTCCCGAGCACGAGGCCAAGCGCTATGAAGTGCGGGTAAAAGAGGGCGGAATCCTCCTCTCGGTGCATTCGGACAATGCGGATTGGACGAAGCGCGCCAAGGAGATTCTGCTGCGGACAGGAGCGCAGGATATCTCGGTAACCGGAGAAGGGGGCGCCGACTACGTCAGAGGCGACAGGCCGGTCGCTCACAAGGCTACGAGTGGTGAGACGAAATAGCGGTCCCGGAGAGGCGCTTCCATCCCATGATCTGGTGAGTTGCAGATACTTTGACTCTCATGAGTGAGGTGATACAAAGGAGGCAACGTGATGAAGCGAAGTACTAAGAATAAGGCAAAGGGCAAGTTTCACGAAATAAAGGGCAAGGTCAAGGAGAAGGCTGGACAACTGACGAACAATCCCAGTCTGGAATCCGAGGGTACAGTTGAAAAGGCGACCGGGAAGGTCCAAAAGAAAATCGGCCAGGTAGAGGAAGCCCTCGAGAAATCGTTACGCAGGCTCGTAGTCCGACGGTCCTGAACGTAAACAGCGGACACGCCGGTCAGTGGGAGTAAGTACAAAAAAAGAGCTTCAAATGAAAAGGGTTATTTTGGTTTTTCTGTTTCTAGCCTTCTGTGCGCCGGCATTCGCAGGCGAGAGCCAACTGCAAAAAGCAACCCACGTTCTCAACGAGAGACATTCTGATCAACGGCACGGCGCCCACCCCCCAGGCGGCTCGGGGCCTGGACAACACGTTGACGAAATACCCTCCCAAGGGTGGACAATCGTTCGAGTGAGTGTAACGGTCCATCGGGCACGAAAGGCGCTCAAGCGAGGTAGCCCCTTATGAAAACTGCAACGCTGGTTGGGATCTTGCTCATTGTGCTGGGGATTATCGCTCTGGCTTTCCAGGGCATCACGTACACGCGGCACAGGAAGATCGTGGACCTGGGCCCGATTCAGGCAACTGCGGAAACGAAAGAGCGGATTCCTTTGCCTCCGATTCTGGGTGGAATCGCCCTGGTCGGAGGCATAGGCTTGGTGATCGCGGGAACGAGACGGAAGGCGTAGGTACCTTTTGGCCGCCCATTTTTCCGGCCTCACGGGAGGCAGGGATTGTCCTTCGAGAAATGTCATTGAGTTGCCGGAATCTCTCGCACCTCCCCCAAGACGCAAGTGGCCAAAGAGGGGGCCCGGGGCAATCCCAGTCACCGAGGCACCCGCAGTGAGGTATGCCCCGCAAGGCATGAGGTGTTAGGGGCTGGGCCGGCCGCGCCGAAATCCTGCACACTTCGGCTCCTAAGAGGCGCCGCGAGAGAGGGCTCTCCGCCAGGAGCAGCCAATAACATCGGGCGTGTTTGATCAAACGTTCGCCGGTTTTCAACAGCCGCTGCTGCGAGCTGGTCAGCGACCCAAGAGCCCAAGCAGCCCAAACAGGATTAGGTAAAAGCCTACGATATATCTGAGGAGCCGGGGGAAAATCAAAATCAAGATGCCTGCGACCAGAGAAACAATCGGCGAAAACGAAGTGTAGCGCAGCGTGAAGGAACCGCCCCTGGTCTGCGCGAGAGCCGTGGTGGTCAACAAGCTGAATAGCACTATAGAGACAACGCCTTCTTTGAGTTTCAATCCACACCTCCTGTTATGAAGAGAGCGTCCTAAACTGAGATTTGTTTTTTCGATTCTCGACCGACCAATAAGATACACGTTACCGGCACTGAATACAACTCTACTGATGCGCCACCAAGCAGTAACTTCGACCGACCCACACTGTTGTTGGCCCTCATTAGCTGGGATGAGCAATCCTGACCAGACATGCGAGCCTTATTGAACTGACAGGCGCGAATTGCCCAAGGGTATAACGAGTGTACCTTAAGCTGCCAGCCAGGGCCCGGTGGGAGGCGAATGTCAGGGGAGAAGCGACGTGTTTACACGAGCGGTTTTAATCAATGTGAAGCCCGGTTGCGAGGTTGAGCTTACCAGGACTTTCGAGCAGGAAGTTATTCCGCGGTTCCGAAAGGAAAAGGATTTTCGGGGGCTTCTCGCCTTCACCGTCCCAGATGGAACGGAAGCGCTGTCCTTAAGCCTTTGGGATCCAAAGGAGACCGTGGGAGGAATCTGGGCTAGATGCTTTGGCGCGCTGATGGCTCTGGCGAGAGTGGTCCTGGGAATTCCCTCGGTCCAAATCTATGAGGTCTCGAATTCCGCATTCCACACCATGGAACAAACAATAGACCAAGGGGAAGTAGTCGAGGCGACTCCGGATCTTGAAATCTATCAATCTGCGCTTCGGCCTTTCAAACTGTCGCCCACACGGCAAACGCTGGGACGAGTTTTCCCGCTGGTATGGTGTCTCATAAATTCATTTCATCTATAGATCCGACCCAAGAACGACGGGGCAGAATAGACCACCCCAAGAAAGATTGAGGTAACTTCAATGAAAAAAATGGATCGATTCAGATTAGTAGTGACCATCTTCTGCTTGTCCCTGGTAGCTCTAACGTTTCTACCCAGTGCGAAGGCAGATGAGTGGAACAAGAAAACTATTGTGACATTCAGCGCGCCAGTCGAAGTTCCAGGTGTGGGCGCTCAGATCCTGCCGGCTGGTACGTATATTTTTAAGCTCCTTGATTCCCCATCCGATCGCCACATCGTCCAAATCTTCAACCAAGCCGAAGACCATGTGTACACCACCATCCTAGCCATCCCCGATTACCGTATGCGGGCGACCGGCAAAACGGTGATGACGTTCAAGGAGAGGGCAGAGGGACAGCCGGAAGCCATCCGGTCGTGGTTTTATCCGGGACGTGAATGGGGCGACGAATTTGTTTACCCCAAGTCCAGGGCCGTTGAGCTGGCGAAGATCGTCAATGAGCCCGTTCTTGCGACGCCAGTCGAACTGCCTGCGCCGGTCGAGACCCTGAAGACGGCGCCGATCGTAGCCGTTAACCCTACAGGAGAAGAGGTAGCAGTAACGGAAGTGGTTCAGACTCCGCCGACCGAGGTCGCCGCCGCGGAGACACCCGCTCCAGCAGCGACCCTGCCTAAAACAGCCAGCCCATTGCCACTTGTGGGATTGATTGGGCTACTGTCGCTGGGTGCAGGCCTTACTCTTTGGGGTTTTTCGAAGCGAGCTGTCTGACCCAAGGGAGTGCGTTGCGGGGCCTGCGTGGACCGCCCACGTAGGAGACCTAAGGAGGACGCTTCGGGCCGCCAATTTGTTGGCCCGGGCGAAGCTTATTGAGCGTCGGGTTGTGAAGGGGGGGTGGTACGCGAGTATCACCACCCCTTCACGGTCGAACGTTGAAGTTCAAGAAGATCGCCCTTCTGCCAACGCGCCGGAATCGACCGGAGGGCGATGGGTAACCTGGACTGAGGTTGTTATGTTCATCATCTACGATTGTGCCGCTTGCTTCCTCGCGGCTTTGATCGGTGGGACGCTGCTGTTTACGGCTGGCGTGATGTGCGTCATGCTCATAGAGGCAGGCGGTATTGCTTGGCGGAGGTGGCCGGAACTAACACAGCGCGCCACGTGGCTGGTGGGAAGATGGACGGCTAAACCCCGCGAGCCGTAGTCACGTTAGCCTTTGCTTTAGGGGAGGTGGAGGTTGTTGCAGGCTGCGGAGTCACTCAGCACGAGAGTACGCACCGGGGAGGCACGCGCCAGCACGAGCCGATGTCTGGTCGCGCTTGTGTTCTTGTTCACTCTGCCCAGTGTTGCCCGCCCTCAAGAAGCCTTGACTTCCGAGCTTCGCCAAGTTGACCCCTACAAAATCAGTGTGAGTGTTGACAGCGTGGTCTTGCACGCGACCGTGGAGAACCACAAAGGCACTCCTGTTTCGGGGCTCGGCAAGGATGACTTTCAGGTATACGAGGACGGCGCGCTTCAACAGATTGAATATTTTAGTCATGAAGATATTCCGGTCACGGTGGGCTTGGTTTTGGACAACAGTGGAAGCATGGGACCCAAGCGTGATGAGGTTATTGCCGCTGCCATGGCGTTTGCCCGCTCCAGCAATCCGCAGGACCAGATGTTCGTGGTCAATTTCAACGAGCATGTCTCCTTTGGCCTTCCCGCCAACACGCCCTTCACGGACCAAACGGCGCAATTGCAGATTGCCCTGTCGAGATTTAGGACGAACGGCGAGACGGCGCTCTACGACGCCCTGGCGGCTGCACTCGACCACCTGAAGAAGGGCAATCGGGACAAGAAAGTGCTGATCGTGGTGAGCGACGGGGGCGACAATGCCAGCAAATACAAGTTGAGCCAGATCCTGGCCATGGCGGGGCAGTCCGATGCCATCATCTATGCCATTGGTATCTACACGGAAGAAGATCCCGACCAGAACCCCAACGCGCTCCGACAGCTTTCCAAGGCCACGGGAGGCGAGGCTTTCTTTCCGCAGTCCGTACCGGAGGTCGTCCCTCTTTGTGAACGAATCGCTCATGATATTCGTGAACAGTACACCATCGCTTATGCACCCGCGAACAGAAAGCAAGACGGGGCCTATCGGGTCATCCAAGTGAAGGCGATGGCCCCGGGTCACGGACGCTTGTCCGTCCGCACCCGTGCCGGTTACTACGCACCTTCGAAACCTCAGCCCTTAGCCCCCCTTGCCGGCAGCCAGAGCAACCGGCCATGAATTTAAGAATTAAACGCCAGAGCGCTCATCCGACGCGAATCGCCTTGCTTCTCCGTTGGAGCCAATACTTCTTTTTTCTCGTGGGGATCCTGGCGATGAGTTACTGCGCCACCGCGCTCCTCGATAGGTGGCTCTTTCAGGCCTATCAGACCTGGCGATTTGAGCGCGCCTTGAAGGATGCGCAGACGTCTGCCCGTACCATTAAACAGCCTGCTTCGTCTCCTCTTCCCGCCCAGGCGGAAGCGGACCGTGCGCGCGCTGAGAGTTTTGGCATAGATGGCCACACAGGCTCTCCGTTGGGGCGCATCGAGATCAGTTCCATTGGCCTTGAGGCGATGATCATGGAAGGCATAGACGGAAGAACTTTGCGACACGCGGTCGGGCATATTCCAGGCACCCCGCTGCCGGGTCAACAAGGCAACGTCGCGATCGCAGGACACCGGGACACGTTCTTCCGAGGACTACGCAATATTCGAAAAGACGATGAAATCACCCTGACGACATTCAACGGAACCTACCGCTATCGGGTGGACTCTACTCAAGTGGTCGCGCCCGAGCACACTGAAGTGCTGGACGATTCAGGTGAAGCAATCCTGACCCTGGTGACCTGTTACCCGTTCTATTTTGTGGGCTCGGCGCCCAAGAGATTTGTCGTCCGCGCGCACAGGATTTCTGAATGAGGGAAGACTGCTTCCGCTTCCGCAGACTAGACTGTTGAGGTGCGGTCGATTGCATCGTGGACCGACTCCCAATGAAGGGCGTCTGAACCGTGAGCTACGGACTATACGTGGGTTCGATAAGGGTTCAATAAGGGGTCCAATCGACGCCTTGCCGCGCCGAAAATAGCCATCCGTGCCTGATTGTTCTATAAGTTACGATCGACTGCCGCCCTTTCACGGCGGCAACACGGATTCAAATCCAGTCGGGGACTGTCCTCCGCAAGAAAGACGCCCTGGGCGCTTTCAGGCTTACGCCGCAACCCTCTCTAGTCCACGCTGAGAATACGACCAGGAAACCCGGGTCCTCATGTCGCCTGGCGAAGATAGTGGCTCTCACACTCCCCATGGGGACCAAGCGTCTCATGGATTGCGAGCAAGACCAGAAAGGAGGACTGCAAGAGTGTCTGGTGAACTGATGCCCTTACTTGCGGGGCGCACGGTAATGACCACTGTCGCCCGCGAAAATGACAAGACCTTGCGCGTGAATGTTATTCCTACCACCAAGTCCGGTGTAAGCGAGAATCCCGCACTCACCACGCCGCTGAGTCGCACGGGCACGTCGGAAGAACTCGACACTGAATTGAGCCGCGAGCTGGCAGACTACGTTGAATGCCGCCGGGCACTGGGCAGCACGCTAGCGGCAGCGAAGGCGGAAATGGATGCGGTTGCCAAGGCTGCTTGGGAAGAGGCGAGGAAGAAGGCTGAGGAGCGAAAGAAAAAGTCCGAAAAGCCCACCGACAAACCCGCTGACCCGGCCCCCTCCACGGTTCCTACACAACCCGCACCACCAGCGACGGTGAGTCACGTCAATACGACATGGTGTTGGGATGCAAGGGTACCCTCCGCCGCGCAGGTAGCGAGCAAGTCCGCGAAATCCTGCTCAGTAAGGGTTCCATTCTGAAACCGTCTCCGTGCCGCGTCCTGCAACCATTTGGGACGGTCTTGAACCCATGCTTCAAGTTTGCGGAGGCACCGGCAGCGCAGTGGTTGAAGCCTGCCTTACCTGCATCAAGCGATGATCGCGTATGGGCATCCCGAAGGTCTGTACATGACGGTCCTGGACGGCGACGTCATTTCGCCGACCGACTGCGTGCGCCAGCCCTTCAGTCGTTCTGAGGTGGGACTTTACAAGGCTGTCGTCTTCGTGAACCGGCTGAACTTGTTCTGGAATCTCGGGTGGAAGGCGGCGCCTGAACACTGGACCCGCAAGGAGCGGGGTGGACGCCGCACCTCGTCATATCTGGGTAAGAGGAAGGGTGTTGTTGTCGCTAAAACCAGACCGTCCGGACGTGAAGAATGGCCGGTATCTTTTTTCCCCCATGACCCGGAGCCGGTCAACAAGTCGCTTTGATCAAAACCGCTTTTGCGATGAGGATGCATCCTCCAGCTCAGGGGTTATAATCCACGCAGTCGTTCACCCGTCGGAAACTTCGTGTCAGCGAACGCCGACGTAGTGCCTGGAGGGACACCGTGAGGCTCATGATTCCCAGTCTGATCTTTTATTTGGTTGTGGCGGGTTCAGCGGCTGCTCCGCGTAAAGGGGACGATGCCGTGGCGCATAACGAACGCGGCATGGATCTGTACAAGAAGGGCAACCTGGATGGAGCGATCACTGAGTACCGCGAAGCCCTGCGCCTGAAGCCGGACTTCCCTGATGCGCACGACAATCTCGGTGCGGCCCTCGGAGATAAGGGCAATCTGGACGGAGCCATCGCTGAGTACCGCGAGGTCTTTCGCTTGAAGCCGGACTACCCACGAATGCGATCGATTCTCACGGAGTTACTTGCAAAAAAGGCTGCACGGGAATCGAAGCACTAGCGACAAGTGCTCTGTAGAAGTTCGAGGTGTGCGGATTGTGCGCTGAGCTGGCGGTTTTGGCCCGCATCCTTCGTCCGAGTACCGCAACTGAAACGCAAAGACTCGGGCAACGAAATCCGACAGATTCTTGGCAGAGGGGACCCTACGTCTGTTCGGCGGATAACTATTGGAAAGTCCCCATCACTCCAATGATGATTAGACCGTCCCGTTTGCAGCTGGCGCCGCAGGATTGCCGCCGTACTCCTCGTGGCTCGCGCAGGACTTGGGAATGGCTCTCATTCACGTGCCGCCGTACCTGGGCTCGTAACGACGTACTCGAAAACAATCCACTTTGACGTATTACGGGCTACCCGTTGAAGTGGCCACGCGGCTTTGCTGGCCATTAGGAGATCTCGTCGGGCCAGTTCTGCCCGCATCGTCGCACACACCGGAAGAATGCTTCACCATGAGGGCCGGTTTTGTGAACGATCGGCACTACGGTAACTACCAGCCTACATTAGCACCCTTATGAAGCCACGTACTTAGCGAAAGTCGGGATGGCTCGGCTCTCTTTTTCGTGCTCTCCCAGAAAACCCTTCCCAAAGAGGTTCTGTCAAAAGTTCTATGAAAGAGCCATGAGAGGCGAGCAGGGCAAGAGGCGGGAGGGCACCGCGGGAAGAGTCGCAGGGATAAAGGGGTGGTGAAGGGAGGGTTTGGATTTATCGCTTTGG
>JBAVYG010000484.1:0-2623 GCA_049698675.1 Terriglobia bacterium | reverse complement strand
CAAAGCGATAAATCCAAACCCTCCCTTCACCACCCCTTTATCCCTGCGACTCTTCCCGCGGTGCCCTCCCGCCTCTTGCCCTGCTCGCCTCTCATGGCTCTTTCATAGAACTTTTGACAGAACCTGGTCGAACTTTGCTTGCCGCCCGTGCCTCCCCCAACGCGCCCCTAAGAGGCCAGCACGAGGTGGGTTTCGGTCGCCTCCACACCCCGCACGAGCCTTGAACAAGTTTTCCGCCAGGGTGAGCGGACACGACCATGGTGCGTTTTCCATCACTGTGCCGTACAGAACCGAGCCGATGTGCAATCCTGCCAACTTCGGGCGCCTACGCGTCGCCGCCGCCCCAAAGACCACCCAAAGGTTGAACAGCAGGTGCGCGGCTAACGCCGCTATCGCTAGTGCCAAGTATACATCCGTAGTCATTTCCCACCTGCCTCTCCGGACAAGGTGCTGTACGGGCAAGGCCACGGCACTCCCCCCAATAGCCGAGTAAGGCACGACAAATCGCACGCTACCAATCCGCCATCGGGCCCGAGCGGTCAGCAAGCAATGGGAAACCCGAAAGCTGCGGGGGCACACGGACACACGTCCACCTTCATACCACCCAGGACTGAGGCTAGGTGGAGCACCCACCAAGCGATGGAACCGAGCAATGCCACCCAGCCCAGGAATTCCAGCCACGGCGCGACTCGGGTGACCCAGTCAGGCGTTCCCCGCTTCCATGTCCGCCGATACTCCCGGCCGATCCTGAACTTGACCACGTACTTAGCGGACAGGCAGGCCCTTGTTCCCCAGAGAAGCAGACACAAACCAATGCCTACCGCTTCTCCAAGCATCTTTCACCTCAGGGGTTGCGAGGTTCGGCGATCGATAGACACACTTCACCCTCCCTCGCTTGTCCCGACTTGTACCCGCGCTCTTGACCTCTTGCCTTTCTGTGCCTAAGGTCCCTTGTGAGCGCAAACCTTTGCCCGCGCTTTCCAGGTCGCGGTAAGGGCGAAGGCACCCACAAAGGCGCCTAGCAAGGCCGGAATCAAGTAAATGCCAGCGAACTTGACTCGCTCAAACCAGTGACCGAGGACTGGTGAGCCTAGCCAGGCTCCCACCCATCCGGCGATCACTTTGCCGAGCAAACCGTCCAATCCCTCGAGAAACCGATAACGAATCAGGTAATGAAGCACGACGGCTGCAATCACTGCTGCCACCAACAAGACCAAAAACGCCCAAAAATTCATTCCGATCATATTTGCCTCCAGGTTCTACAGCTTTTGCCACTGCCAATAGCGCGACCATGCCTAACGTGGGACACCCCCCTCCTCGGCGGCAGCAGCGTCGAAGGATGAGGTCTACCTCCTGCGCATTCGCGCACTCTCCGCCCGGGAAGCCAGAGCGAAGACCATGGGGCGGCTCTCGGTGTTCACGCTGCGGGCTTGCGTGGTCGCAGATAGGTTCCGACCAGCCGTACCGGGAACGACGCAGGGACAGGTTTTTGCAGATATCCTACGGCTCCCAGCTCCATCGCCTCTAGGTAACAGCCTATATCGAGGCACCGGGCCAGTATCAGCACGAGTGTGCGCCGGTCGACCTCCATCGCTCGCTTCCTGGGTGGGCTGGCCCAAAGTCGCTTTGAAGGTGCCCGTTGCGTTCAAGCCGAGGCGTACGCTACAAGCAGAAAAGATTCGCGCACACCACCAGTAAACGGCCCGCAACTTTGGGAGACCCGCCCCGGAGCGTCTTAACGGCCCAGAAGTCGCCATTATTCCTGCCAGCCGCCCGGAGACTATTTGAGGTACTAGACGCTGGGTCCGCATCCTTACCACCAAGTCAAAGCCAAAGTAGCATTTTGCAAGGAGGCAACGGGCTGGTCGCACTCGCTGGTCCCAGGTCTCCGACCGTGCAGAAGGAACCCCTTACTTTTTCTTTTCAACCGCCTTCTTTTTAACCACCTCGATAGCGCTTATCCCTTTGTGCTCACCTTTCTCGGTGTCGAGGCAGGTCAGGTTGACCTTCTCACCGCCCTTCAGCGTTTTCAGGCTTCCGAGCGCCTTATCGAGGACGGTCGCGGTTTTGGTTTCGCCTTTCTCGTCCTTAAACGTAATCGTCTTGGCGTTGATGTCCACGGAGACGACCTCAGCGCTCATCACATGCGTCTTCTCCTTCGCCTGTGGGGAGGCCTTGGAGGCCTGCCCGAGGACCAAGAAGCAGGCTACGCTGGCAAGAAACACCCAAATCCGGAATTTCTTCATAACTCCTCCTCTAAATTCGGCAGATTTTGCGAACACTTATCCACGCTCAATGCTATTGGTTAGCGCAATGTGTGTCTTATCCGAGGTGGCCGAAGACACCTTCATCCGAGCTGACCAAATTGGGGTCGCTACGCGTCAGAGGCCCCACAGTTGCGGGCCAAGCTCAGCGAGGAGATACAGTGGTTGGAAATAGTCCGCAGATGTAACTCTCCCCCCAGACCCGAAAGAAGTCAAGCGAAATAAGCGCGTTGTCCATTTGTCAATAGTCAGTCGACCGTGGTCAGTGGCCAGGAATTTGAAGAGCCCAGAAGTCAGAAATCACAATTGCTCCACTCGTCTCTCCTGAGGCCACATAAGGTGGCGTATAATCGCGGGAG
>JBAVYG010000483.1:0-4327 GCA_049698675.1 Terriglobia bacterium | reverse complement strand
AACGGAACATCTTCGTCCGTAATTTCGGGTTCGGAAGGTGGCTCTGAGGTTGGCGGCTTTTCCACGGGGGCCCGCTCCGCTGATGGCGCTGCTGCTGCGGCTGCCGCGGCACGATCGCTATCTGCCTTTGAGCCCAACATCTGCATCCTACCCGCCACGATGTCATAGGCGGTGCGCTTGTTTCCCGCCTGGTCTTCCCATTGCCGGCTTCGGATGCTTCCCTCAATGTAGACCAGCTTGCCTTTGGTAAGGTATTCCCCGCAGATCTCGGCCAGCTTGTTCCAGGCAACGATGTTGTGCCATTCGGTGCGCTTCTGCTGCTCGCCGCTACGGTCTTTGAAAACTTCATCCGTGGCCAGACTGAATTTGGCTACGGGTGCGCCACTGGGCGTGTATTTTACTTCCGGATCCTTCCCGAGGCGGCCAATCAGGATCACTTTATTAACGGAGCCAGACATAGGAACCTCCCTCTAGCGGCCCGTGTTTAAGCTGTACGCACACGGGCTGTCATGGCCGGGCAGCACAGAGAATGTGCCAGTTGGGAGTCAGTCGGAGCGCCGCCGCGCCACGGTATAGCCCAGCTTCTTAAGTCTTTGGCGCGCCAAATCGGCCTCGCGGGAGTTAGGATACTGGTCAATCAAGGAACGCAACTCCCGCAGCCCGGCACTCTTTTCGCCGAGCTCGATCAGTGCAAATCCCTTCTTTAACTGCGCTGCCGCGGCTTTGTTGCCCTGGGGATACCTTTCGATGCACTTGTCGTATTCCGTGATCGCGTTCTTGTAATTCTTCTGGATGTAATAACTGTCTGCGATGTAGAACTGGGCGTTCGAAGCCCTGTCAGTCTCACCATAGGAGCGGAGATAATCCTGAAACGCCTGAATAGCGAGGCCGTACTGCCCACCGTTGTAGAAACTCAAGCCTGAGTTGTATAGGCTATCGGGATCGGGAACACTCGCCTGGGGTTTCAATTCCCCGCCTGGCCCGGGAGCAGCGGTACCTGGCGGTACACCCGAAGGTTGGTTGGGGGCGCCCAAAGTCTGGATGATGTTCTGAGTCTGCGTTAATTGCTCGCCGAGCTTGCCGATACGCGACTTGGCTTCATCGAGGCTTTCGCTGAGGGCCTGGATTTGAGTTGTCATGGAATCGAGGCGGGCGTTGGAGGTGGCCAGATTTTTTTGCGTAGAGTCGCGCAGGTCGTCCATGTTGGACTTTATCTTGTTGACGTTATCGCTGGCCTGTTCGATCAAGGTCTTCAACACCGCGGTCTGGGTGTCGACGGTCTTCTGCAGGTTTTGGACCGCCTGTTGTAGGGCGTCCAGTTGCTGCATCATCTGCCATATGTCTTTGTTGACTGCATAGCCGGGCGGCGCCCCAGCAACCAGAAGGCTGATGATGAGCAGAGTCAGTAGGGCATGCTTTTTCAAAGGACGTCACCCTCGCTGTTTAAAGTAAACTCACGCCAGTGTACTCTCTCGCTGGCGTCGGGGTCAACTGGCAGGAATGGGCGCAAAAGCGGAAAAGGCCAGCGATGCTTTGTGCCGCGCCTGGGGTAGGCAGGCACAATTCCCCCTTTTCCTGCGCCGCCTACCCGTGTCAGTGAGACATGTGAACGTGCGAGGAGAAACAGGCCGGGAGTCCCAAGGGTTCCCGGCCAGGTCGTCTTACTTTGTCTCCGTACCGAAGTGGAAGTGAGCCCGACGATTCTTCTGCCAGCAATCCTCGTCGTGGTCAGTGCAAACCGGCCGATCCTTACCGTAAGAAATCGTGTTGATGCGGTCGGTGCTGACTCCCAGATTTACCAGGAAATTCTTGGCAGCGGTGGCGCGTCGGTCACCCAGACCGAGGTTGTACTCTTCGCTCCCACGTTCGTCGCAGTGTCCTTCAATGGTGAACTTGATACCCTCGTGCGGCTTCAAGAAGTCAGAATCGGATGTCAAGGCCTGCTGCGCGTCAGGACGGATGTCGGACTTGTCGAAATCGAAGTAGGCATCCTTCACATTTTGTGTGAAAAGGTCCTCCTCGCTGACCTGGACTTGCGGTGGTGGTGGCGGTGGCGGTGGTGGTGGAGGTGGAACCGTCACGGTGACCCTTGCGGTTGCGGTTTGGGTGCCACCTGGACCGGTGCCTGTCAATGTGTAGGTAATGGAGTCCTGTGGGGTAACTGTGGTTGACCCCTGCGCTTGAACTTTTCCCACGCCCTGATCGATGCTCAGGTCGGTGGCGTTTTGAGAAGTCCAACTGAGCGTGACGGACTGGCCTTTTTCAACCGTGCCAGGCTCGGCCGTCAAGTTAACGGTTGGCGCCGGCGGTGGGGGCGGTGGTGGCGGAGGTGGTGCGGTCACCTGCTTCTTGTGGCACGCGCCCGCCAGAAGAACAACTCCCAATAAACCGACGAGAAGCGCAAGACTGCGTTTCTGCTGTTGCATGCTAAATCCTCCTTGGTCCGTCAAAAGAATTCTCGTGCTCCTGTGGACGAATCGAACTACCCGGATTACCCCTCTGGCGGCCGGGCCTGACGCAAGCGGCCTGCCCCGCCTCAGGCGGGATAATAACTTTATAGAGCTTAGATACTAACATCAACTCAAAAAAAAACACAACCGGTTAATTACAAGAAGGCCGTGTCATGACCATTTTGTTTGGTTGCCGATCTCTTCCCGGAATCAACAGAGGTGAGGCGATCATCCCCACGAAAATGGCACCTTTTCCTACTCTCCGAAGAACTAGTTTGACCAGTTGGGGTTCCAGTTCTGCCCTTCCTCGGTCAGTGGCTTGGGGTTACTGCCATTGGCGAGCATCGTCCAGACTTGGCGCGTGCCGGAGCGGGTGGACTCGAAGGCCAGGTGGCGCCCGTCGGGCGACCAGGTAGGATGCTCGTTGCGCCCCGCGTCGTGAGTCAACTGGATGATTCTTCCCGTGGCGATTTCCATCACGTAGATATCGTAGGTCCCGGTTTCAGAAAGCCTCCAATGAAAAGCGAGGAACAAACCGTTGGGAGACCAGGAGGGGCCGCTGGCATCGCCGCCCCCTCCCGCGGTGGTGACGCGTCGCAAGTTGGTACCGTCCCCCGACATGATGTAAACCTGGGGCGTGCCGCTTCGGTCAGAAACAAAGGCCATTTCACTGCCCGTCTTGGGATTCCACGCCGGAGAAATATCCACCCCCGGAGTAAATGTGAGCCGCTGCAGGTTGAAGCCATTGACGTCGGAGACGTAAATCTCTGGGTCGCCGCTCATACTGGAACAAAAGGCTATCTTCTTTCCGTCGGGTGACCAGGCCGGTGTGGTGTTCAACCCCTTGTAACTGGGGAAGGGGACGCGGTGGTTGGTCTCCAGTGAGAATATGTAAATCTCCGGGTTGCCGGAGGCGTAGCTCGTGAAGGCAAGTTTGGTATTGTCCGGGGCCCAGCGCGGCGTCGTCGAAAGGGAGCCGTAACTGGTAATGGGGTGTTGGTTAAAACCGTCGTAATCCATTACCCAGATCTCGGCGTGCCCGGTGCGGCGGCTCACAAACGCAATTTTGGTGAGATAAATACCGGGAACTCCACCTCCAAGGGTCTGAATAATCTCGTTGGCAAACCGGTGCGCAGCCTCGCGGGTCGCGAGCTCGTTCAAGGTTGCGACGTAGCGCTTGGCAATAACGCTGGGATTAGTAGGATTGCCAAGGTCAAACAAGCGCGCCGTAATGACCAAATTGGAATTAATGACTTCGGTCTTCCCGAAAGAAAGCATCTGGGCAGAGACCGGGGCCGAGCTCCACGCCTTGAAGTCCACCTCCTGGGGCTCACGGGGAGGCGTCAAGGGGTAGTAACTCTTGCTGACCAGATCGAAGATGCCGGACTGGTCGAGGTCGTTCCACAAGGACTGATTAAACTCCTGGGTGAGGTTGCCGAGGCTCGGGTCCACTGAACTGGCAGGAAAGTCCGACACTGCCATCTTGATTTTGGGCGCGCCGAGGTTAATTCCAATGCTGAACCAGTCCTGACTCTGGCTGGTGTGGAAGGCCATCAAAAGCAACGGAAGCGTGGTCACCAGGAGTAGAATGTAAAGTCGGGTTCGCTTGAAGAAGAAGTGCATGGGGTAGATGAACTCCACAGAGTATTAGATGCGCGTCCGTTGCCGCACAGATGTCTCGCGGTGTGATATATTTCGTGCCGCATGACGAGAGCAAGTATATCAAGGCGTGTCACAGTTCGCAATCCTGGCGAGATCACTCCAGCAGCTTCGGAATCTCCATGATAGAAAGTGCTGAATCGCGGCTTGGGGCGCATTTGACAGTCAATAGCGATCTCGCGGCGAAGCGGCACCTATTTTCCGAACCTATTTTTCTC
>JBAVYG010000482.1:0-1603 GCA_049698675.1 Terriglobia bacterium | reverse complement strand
GTAACTGCCAGATTGCATACTCAAGCCCTCCACCTGCCCTTAACGGCAAGCGGCAGCACCTATTGGGTGGAGGGTTAGGAATTCGTCGCGGCTTGGCGACGCATCAAGGCGTTATCTGCCGCGCAGCGAACCACGTGAGCCAAATCCCGGGCTTCGAATGGAGGCGCCATGAAATCGAAGGCTCCTCCTTCGATGACCGACACGTAAAGCTTGGTATCAATTTCCTGCCCCATGACAATCACGCTAACGGGTGAAGAAGCCCTCGCCGAAAGGGACACGACATCGGCCCAGTTTCCGTCCGGAAGTTCGCTCTCCGTGAAGACCAACAAGGGCAGATTGACCGTCGACAAAATATGGCATGCTTCGGCCAGAGTCCGCGCCCGCCCTGTGCGTACGGCAAGCTTCTCCAGGGCAGCCTCCAAGTCAGTGCAAAGCTTCGTGTGGTGAAAAATGAGCAGGGCCGTGACCGTTCCTCTCATCGGCGGTCTCTAATCTGGAATTGGAGTACCCACGGTGTAACGAACCGCGCCTCCTTCCGGCGCTATTCCGGCCTGAGCAGACGAGTCTGGTTGGCACTATTTCAGTGCCACTTTGACCACTTTCTTTTCCTGGCTAATGTCCACTTTGTCTTCACGAGCTAGCCAGCCCAAGGCAAAACTGAGGAGTTCGCCGGATCCGTTGAGTTTCTTCTTGAGTTGCACAAACGTGTGAGGACCTTCATCGTTAAGTAAGTTCCAGATTTTCCCTGCAGTTTCACCGACCTGTCCATTGATTTCCATTTCTAACATCCTCCTTATGGTTTTAATCTAAACTTCTTCAGATACTCTTGTACCTTTGCCACCTAGGGCTTCGCGAGACTCAGGTGCTTGATTGCACCCTCTGCCCATGGAAAGCGTTTGATTACCTTATGTTAAGCGCGCCCTGAACGGGAATGCTTGCTCTCTACGCGAACTCTTTCGAGTACTTCCCGGAAGTGAGCCAGCGCGCTTGATTAAGATGCGTGCGGCTTCCTCCAGACCGAAATACCACAAACACTGTAGCTGAAGTGCCCCGGTGTGTGAAGGGAAAAATTACTATCGCTGCGATAAATATTCAGATTGTCCGAAAGAGGATGATTTTTAAGGTGGACAAATTCAACAGGTCTCACCGCACAGCAGCGTCCCAATTCGTCTGTAGGGCCGCCCCTCGGGGCGGCCTGGGGCAAGCCGGCCCCACATCCCATACTTGGACACTACTCACCGCACAGAAACAACAGAAACCAGAAGGCGGAAATTAGACACCGGTGCTTTCTTTCAACGCCTGCCCTGTTTGTGGAGAAAAGTTCCCAATTCCAGGAGGCCGAAAACCACCAGGCAAAGCCAAAAATCTACCAAGGTTCCGAGGTCAAGCTTGTAAGTGTGATGCTTGGCGGCTTCCGGCAAGTAGGGATTGAGGGCGAAATACAAGCCATTGCCAAGGACAATGGCAATCAAGTATTTGAACCATTTCACCGTTACGGTTTTCATCTCTGTTATCCAGCCTGAGCGCGACCGATCTTCGTAGGGCCGCTTGGGGCGGCCCGGCCGGGGCATGCCCCGGCCCTACGTCTAGGACACTACCGATC
>JBAVYG010000481.1:0-2265 GCA_049698675.1 Terriglobia bacterium | reverse complement strand
AAAAGCGGCAGCAAGCTGCCGCACTCCAGAGCGCTTCGGCACAGGTCGGACACGATCTACTTGCCTTAGCCGCTAACCGCGTTCATCACCACCGGTGAGGGCTGCTCTTTTCCGAAATCGCCCTCCCAGCGCGAGACCACGACGGTTGCCAGGCAGTTGCCCAGCACGTTGACCGAGGTCCGCGCCATATCCATCAATTGGTCGATACCGAGCAGAATGAAGATCGGCTCCGTAGGCAGGCCGAACGACCCCGCAGTTCCGAGAAGGATGACGATGGCTGCCCGGGAGACGCCCGCCACCCCCTTGCTGGTCAGCATGAGCGTGAGCATGAGCAGCAGTTGCCGGCCCAGGCTGAGATGCATGCCGGCGGCTTGCGCCACGAAGATCGACGCCAGGGAGAGATAGAGCGTGCTGCCGTCCAGGTTAAAGCTGTAGCCGGTCGGCATGACGAAGGCCACTACCGGCCGCGGTACGCCGATGGCTTCCATCGCTTCCATGGCGCGCGGCAGGGCGGCCTCGGAACTCGAGGTTCCAAAGGCAATGGAAACCGGCTCCGCCACCGCCGCAATGAACTTCTTCAGCGGCACTCGCACCAGCAGCGCGACCGGCAACAGCACTCCAAGAATGAAAACCAGCAGCGCCACGTAGAGGGTGAGCAGCAGCTTGGCGAGGTTGAAGAGGACGCCCATGCCGGTGCTGCCCACCGTATAGGCGATGGCCGCGCCAACGGCGATTGGAGCGAAGTACATGACCAGATTAGTGAACTTGAACATCGTCGCGGAGAGGCTCTCGGCAAGGTTCAGCAGCGGCCGACGACGCTCCTCGCGCACCATGGCCAGGGCGATGCCGAACAGGATGCTGAACACGACCACCTGGAGTATCTGGCCTTCCGAAACGGACTTCGCCACGTTCTCGGGGAAGATGTGCAGGATGGTTTCCGTGGCAGACAGCCTCTGGGCTTGAAGCGTTTCGCCGCTGGGCGGCGGCAACCGCACCCCTGCGCCAGCCTTGCTGAGGTTGATGGCAGCAAGTCCGATGAACAACGCAAAAGTGGTGACCGCCTCGAAGTAGACGATCGCCTTGACGCCCATGCGCCCCACCTTCTTCAGGTCGGAGTGTGCCGCGATGCCGCTGACGAGCGTGCCGAAGAGCAGCGGCGCGATGATGGTCCTAATGAGCCGCAGAAAAATCATGCTGAGTACGCGCAGGTGGAGGGCAACGCGTGGCCAATCGTGACCGACGGCGGCACCGATGACCATCGCCACCAGGATCCACGTAGTGAGCGAGCGCTTGTAGAGGGCGTAAAGGACGAGAGTGAGGATACCAATCCATCGCACAGTGAGCAGGAGGATGGCAGGCAGTGGGGTGAAGTAATGGCTCACGACGCTGAGGGTGGCCGTCAACGTGAAGGTGGCGACGGCCAAGAAAAGGGACTTGGTTTTCATCTAAGCACGCTCGCTACGAATCTGTGCTGCTCCGCTGGCATTATAGTCGAACTCCTTCTCTACTTCATCGGGCACGAGGGGGAGCAGTTCTAAGTTAAACTTCGACCCCTCCGCCCCGTGCAAGTGACCCCTCACCCGGCCCGCGCCCCGATGAAGTGCATCGGGGTCGCGGTCCACCCTCTCCCCTCGGGCTGAGCATGTCCCACATCTTTTGCTGGACACCGGGGGTGCGAGCGCTACTGGTATCAAATCGAGCCCCGTAGGGGCGAACTACCTCAGCCCAGGCCAACGGCCTGGGTCCGAAAAGGCCTTTCCGTTTGCCCGCAAGCCCTGAAAGGGCGAAACAACGTTCTGGGATGCACGCGGGCGGGCGCCGGGGCTGGGTTGGCGGTCCTTATCACGCCCCTTCAGGGCTCGCGAGGCGGAAATGGGACGGAATTCCTGACCCAGGCCGTTGGCCTGGGCTTTGCTAGCTCGCCCCGTTGGGGCTGAATCCATGCACCCCCCGGTGTCCAGCAAAGGATATGGGTAAAGATCAGCCCTTGGGGAGAGGGTGTCCCGCTGCCGGCGCGTTCACCAGCCGGCGCGGGACGGGTGAGGGGTCATTTGGGAGGGGTACGAAGCGTAGGGTGGAGCAACTCACGGTTGCTTCTTTAGCAGAACTGCGCTAATATGCAACCCGGAGGTTGCTTATTATGAATGACCGTATTGAGAAGCGCGTCGAGCTTAAGGCGTCAGTTTCGCGGGTCTGGCGCGCCCTGACGGATCACCGCGAATTCGGCGAGTGGTTTCGCGTGAAATTAGATGGCCCCTTCGTACC
>JBAVYG010000480.1:0-3402 GCA_049698675.1 Terriglobia bacterium | reverse complement strand
GTCAGCAGCAACAAATTCAGCAGTGGTTGACAGCGCACGGCACACCCCAGCAGGTGGTGTTGCGAGGCCGTATTGTTTTGGCGACGGCCGAAGGCCAGCCGGAGAGCACCGTCGCCGAGCAGTTGGGAACCCATCGCAAAACCGTGCGCTTGTGGCGCACGCGTTTTGCGGAGCGGGGGCTGGAGAGCTTGTGGCAGGTAGCCCCCGGACGCGGGCGCAAGCCGACCTACGGGCCGCAGAAGATCAAAGCCATTGTGGATGCGACGCTGCAAACCAAGCCCCGGGGGATGACTCAGTGGAGTTGCCGGCTGATGGCCAAGAGCCAGGGGGTAAGCAAGTCCACGGTGAGCAACATCTGGCGGGGTCACCATCTGAAACCGCACCGGGTGAAGCACTTTAAGCTTTCGCGGGACCCGAGGTTTCTGGAAAAGCTGACCGATGTAGTCGGCCTTTATTTGAATCCTCCGCAGCAGGCAATGGTGATTTGCGTGGATGAGAAGTCCCAGATCCAGGCGCTGGACCGCACCCAGCCGGGCCTGCCCCTGAAGAAAGGGCGCTGTGGCACGATGACGCACGATTACAAGCGTCACGGCACGACCACGCTGTTTGCGGCCTTGGAGGTGCTCGAGGGCCGGGTCATCGGGCAGTGCTTTGAGCGGCACCGACACCAGGAGTTTTTGAAGTTCCTGCGGCGTCTGGACGAAGAGTTCCCCGGCCCAGTGCCCTTGCACTTGGTGATGGACAACTACGGCACCCATAAGCATCCAAAGGTGCAAGCTTGGCTCAAACGGCATCCGCGCTTCATCCCCCATTTCGTGCCCACCAGTTCCAGTTGGCTCAACTTGATCGAACGCTGGTTTGCCGAGTTGACCTCCAAACGCGTACGTCGGGGCTCGTTCCGCAGCGTGGAGGATCTAGAGAGCGCGATCGCAGAATTCCTGGCCGCGTGGAATGAGCATCCCCGACCTTTCGTCTGGACGGCGACGCTCGAATCCATCAAAGAAAAACTCACTCGCTGCCGCCAAACTCTGGAACAAATTCAACCCGGTTGTACGCAGCCTCACAGCAGAAAAAGGCCGAAAACATTGTCTACTTAATTTCTGGACACTACACTAGTGAGCGGGTACACAGTTTCGGTCGTCGAGCTTATGTTGTCCGTCATGGTCTTCCCAGGCCCCAGAACTACCATACCCTCTTTCTCAATGCGGTCGTACGCGTTGCGCAGCCTGGGGTCTTGGGTCGTTAGTTTCAGCTCGCAGTCTATCACGCCGACCTGCTTCCCATTCAACAGAACCCTCATTGCGCTCCTCCTTCTTTTTTCTCGAACTGCCCGCCCCCCATAATGGGTGTGGCTGGTTCCAGCGGAGCGTTACAGCCTCGCACGCTTCCGCTGGCTGGCGCAGGCCCCAAAGAACAGGGGTCTGCCCAGCAGGAGGTTTATGATGTCTGCGAGCGTTGGCCTTCCCCCAGAGTAGCGCTACGTTGCTGCATCCCTTGGCTGGGGATCTTCCTTTTTGTCCTTCCACTCGCTTGGACCCCGGAACAGGCTCTTGAACGAACTCTTGAATTCCCGATCTTTGTCGAGAGCTGAAATGTCCACCGAGTAGTTGCAGCAATTAAGCAAGCGTTCGTTGATGAAGCACTTCCTTCCGCTCTTGTCCGTGAAGTCGAAGTACACGGCCAAGACACGGATGCCCTGTTTGTTGAGGGTCCGAACAAGGGGAACGAAATCTCCGTCGCCGCTGACGAGGACCGCAACGTCAATCTTCTCATCGAGTCCGGTCTGGAGGGCATCGACGGCCAACGCAACATCCGTCCCCTTTTCTCCTTGGCTCTGCGACATGGGCAGATACTTGGGTTCAACTCCGGCGTGCAGAAGGTCATGGTAACGGTTGCGCTCAAAGCGGAGTTGTTCCTCTGTCGTGTCCTTTGACGAGAAGAGCCCCTGGTGCCAGGCAGCGTAGACAACTTTGTAGCTGGCAAAGCCTTGTTCCTTCGTGCTGATGAAGTGCTCAAGGAAGGCATGCAGCGGCTGGAAACTTAGCCATCCCATCTTCCGCTCATGGTAGAAGTATCGCTGTGCATGGGAGAAGAAGGAGCCGTCGTAGAACACTCCGATTCGACAGATTGATCCTTGTGCCTTCATTGTGGCTGGTCCTTTCTTGGCCGACAGGTCTGACACCGCTTCCTTGCGGTTCCATGCTGAGAGAATTGTGACCGGTTACCGCATCGCTGTCAAACCGCGGGCGGGGCACACCCCTGTTCTTCGAGGTCCGCGATTTCCCGAAGGGACTTGTGGGAGTCCCCGACCGACAACAAAAAGCCGCGGACCTACCGAACAGGTCCGCGCTACGATTGCTCACCTCACTCAGCTTGTCGAGCGGCATGCTGCCGGAGAGTATGCCCGCGACGCTGGGTGTCAGGTGCCAGGTGTTAGGTATCAGGTGCCAGGTACTCATGCGGGGGCCGGCCGCTACGAAAAGCTGTCCGCCTCCCGCTTTCTGCCTACTGCCTACTCGCTACTGCCTACTGCCCTAATGCGACCGTCTGCGCCAGCGCGCGCGAAAAATGCCGACCCATTCGCCGAGCTCAGGGCAAGCTCTGAAGGTCGGCGCTACAAAGGCGAGCGGCGCTCGCCCCGAGGCCGAACGCGGTTCGGCCCTACACTTCCACCAGTGCCCGTGGAATCCGAACCCCTAATCCCTAGCCCCTAGCCCCTAGCCCCCAACCCCAAGCCCCCAGTCTCGTTATCCTTTTCAAGCCAAGGGGCATCTAATGGAACGTGGTCAACATTGAACCAAAAGGTGTTCAATTTTGAACAGACAGGCGCCCTATGGCGGCTTATTGTGATTATGGCCGTGCCCGAGGGGAGCCGACTCGTGGTGTCGCTGATCGCGTCGCCCTTACCTCGGCAGATCGAGAAGAGGGGATGAAGGTGCAGAGGAGGTTCAAGAACATGAACATTTTCGGACGTGCCGCAGGGTTCTCAAGGCCTCGATGGGGCAAGCAGATTTTAATTTCCCTGTTGTTGCTGGGTCTGTTGTTCGCGACTTGGCCTCAGAGCCTGTCGGCCTATCAAGACACGCAAGCTCCACCGCAGGCCACGCAAGCCCCGCCGCAGGCCGCGCCGGTGCCGCCCTACACGCAATCGACTCCCGAACAGTTGCAGCAGTTGGTAGCGCCGATTGCGCTGTATCCGGATTCGCTGGTGGCGCAGATCCTGGCGGCGTCCACCTTTCCCGAGCAAGTCGTCGAAGCCGACCGATGGGTACAAGCGAATCCTAATTTGACGGGCGACGCTTTGGGTCAAGCTGTGGATCAACAACCCTGGGACCCCAGCGTCAAGGCGCTCACTGCATTTCCATCCGTCCTTGGAAATATGGACAAGAACCTCTCCTGGAC
>JBAVYG010000479.1:0-3301 GCA_049698675.1 Terriglobia bacterium | reverse complement strand
GAAAAATAGGGACTGCCCGTTCCGGCCGCAAAAATCACCACTCTGTCTTTTTCCAGGTGACGCATAGCACGGCGACGAATAAAGGGCTCCGCAATCTCCCGCATTTCAATTGCCGTAGTCACCCGCGTGTGGCAGCCACGCTTCTCGAGGGCGTCTTGAAGGGCCAAGCCGTTAATCACCGTTGCCAACATTCCCATATGGTCGGCTACCACGCGGTCGATGCCCGACTCGGAAGCGGCCACGCCGCGGATAAAGTTCCCGCCGCCCATCACGATGGCGACCTCGACCCCCAGCTTTCGAACATCATCCACCTCTTCGGCAATCCGCGCCGCCGTTACCGGGTCAACTCCGAATCCCTGAGATCCCATCAGAGCTTCACCGCTCAGTTTCAGGAGAATACGTCGAAAAACGGGCTCGCTCATGATTTTCGTCCCCCCTCCAGGCATGCGATTCTCTGCCCTCGAGAATACTGGTCACTCCCGCAGAAGCGGGAATCCGGCCCCTTATGGACTGGCGTGGACCCCTGGTCCGGTGTCATTCCGAGCGTAGCGAGGAATCCCGCCCTGGCTTGTGCAGGGAGCAAACAGAGCGAGATTCCTCGCTACGCTCGGAATGACACAGGGACGCAGCCTGTTAACCGCCTTTTGGCACTTCGGCCGGAGCTCCCGCCGCAGGCGTCGCCATGCCTTCACCCACCTTGAAACGCGCGAATCGGCGGACCGTGATGTTCTCTCCAAACTTGGCAATTTTGGAAGCGATCAACTCTCCAGTGGTGATCGCTCCTGTCGTGTCTTTGATAAAGTGCTGTTCGTAAAGGCAGGTATCTTCGTAAAATTTTACCAGCTTGCCCTCCACAATTCGATCCAATACAGACTCGGGCTTGCCCGAAGCCGCAGCCTGTTCCTTCAGGATTTCCCTTTCCCGCTCCAGAACTTCAGCCGTGACATCTTCTTTGCGAATGAAACGGGGATCGGTGGCACAGATTTGCATGGCCACGTCGTGGACCAATTGCTGGAACTCTTCGTTTCGGGCCACGAAATCAGACTCGCAATTAACCTCCACCAGCACGCCCATCTTTCCACCTGCATGGATATAGGCCCCCACGACACCTTCAGTCGTCGCGCGGCCTGCCTTCTGGGCCGCCGTCGCCTGGCCTCGTTTCCTCAGCACCGTAAAAGCCTTCTCCAGGTCGCCCTGAGCTTCTTCCAGGGCTTTCTTGCACTCCAGCAGGGGAGCGCCACTGGTTTCGCGCAGCTTCTTGACGAGCTCAGCGGGTACACTCATCCTTTTATGTCCTCCGCACACCAGAAAAGTGGGCGTAGCCAGCCGCCCCACTCATTTCAAGTTCTTGGTTTGAATTCACCGGCACTAGGGTATGTCAGGCATCGGGGTGCCATCGCCATCCTCGCCCTTTCGAGAACGGCCCTTCGGCTCAATGCCCTTGCGTCTGATCTTGGGGATACGCACCCGGCCGTCGGCGCTCTCCTCAGCCTCCATCACAGCAGGAGAAAGATCAATCCCTTCTTTAACCGCAAAGAACTCTTCCCCGCCCTGGCTCTCAGGGGGCGGCGCCTCGCCGGCCGCTATCGCTGCGGCAAGGCGTTGAGCTTCCAACTCCTCCGCCGCCTTCTCCGCCGCAATCTTTTCTTCTTCCAGTTGTTTATCCACGGCTGCCTGACGCCCCTCCATAATGGAGTCGGCAATCCGTGAGGTAAACAGCCGGATGGCGCGCAGCGCGTCGTCGTTCCCGGCAATCACGTAATCGACCAGGTCAGGATCACAGTTCGTATCCACGATGCCCACGACGGGAATCCCGAGCTTCCGCGCCTCCTGGACGGCGATCTCCTCTTTGTGGGAATCCACCACAAAGAGCGCGCCCGGGAGTTCCGGCATGTCCTTAATACCGGAAAGGTTCTGCTCCAGATGGTGGCGTTCACGCTCCAGCCGCTGCACTTCTTTCTTGGTGAGCAACTCGTACCGCCCATCCTTACTCATCTCTTCCAGTTCTTTGAGGCGCTGAATCGACTTCTGGATCGTGGCATGATTGGTCAGCAAGCCGCCGAGCCAGCGATGGTTGACGTAGTACATGGCGCAGCGGGTGGCTTCCTCGGCTATGGCCTCCTGCGCCTGACGCTTGGTGCCCACAAACAACACCGTCTTGCCCTCGCGCGCCAGATCGGTAAGGAACTTGGCCGCCTCCTTAAAGAGCTTCAGTGTCTTCTGCAAGTCGATGATGTAGATCCCGTTGCGTTCCCCGTAAATGTACTCCTTCATCTTCGGGTTCCAGCGGCGCGTCTGGTGGCCAAAGTGAACTCCAGCCTCCAGGAATTCTTTCATCGTAATATTCGCCAAAACTCCTCCTCGCTCTTCGAACCGCCAACCATCAACCCTTGGCGTTTCGCCAAATCGCCCGCCCGGAACGGCAACCGATCGCTGCTAGCGAATGGCTGAAAGCTATCTTTTCGAGAATTGGAACCGCTTGCGCGCACCCTTCTGCCCGTACTTCTTGCGTTCCTTGGCGCGCGGATCCCGGGTAAGGAAACCGCCCTGACGCAAACGTGGGCGGAGTTCCGGATTGAAAATAATTAAGGCCCGGGCGATACCCAGCTTCGTTGCACCTGCCTGCCCGTGGATACCGCCTCCCCGAGCATTCACCAAAACGTCGAATTTCCCCGCCAATTCAGCGCTGATCAAAGGTTGCTGGATCTCAGCCCGTAAGGCCTCAGAGGGAAAGTAACTTTGGAAAGCACGGCGATTGACAACTAACTTGCCCTCGCCGGGCCTCAGGATGACTCTGGCTACAGAAGTCTTGCGACGTCCCGTCGCCCTATACTCAGCAAGCGCTGCCACAGATTCTCCGTCTGCCATAAAACTCCTTGGACTTCCAACTAGCGCGCAAGGGAAAGCGGTTGAGGCGATTGTGCGCTGTGCGGATGCGTGCTTCCTGCGTAGACCTTCAACCGCCGAGCCAGCCGGTCATGCAGCTTATTCTTGGGCAGCATGCCCAGAATCGCTTCCCGGATCAGGCTCTCCGGCCTTTTCTCAAAAAGCTCTCGCGCCGTAATCTCTTTCAACCCGCCCGGATATCCGGTATGGTGCCGATAGACCTTGTCGTCCAGCTTCTTGCCGGTAAGGCGAATCTTCTCGGCATTAATGATAATCAACCCACTACGATGATCCTCGTGCGGGGTGTAGTCCGGGGAATCCTTCCCGGTCAACACGCAAGCCGCTCGCGCAGCTAAGCGCCCCAGCACCCAGCCCTCCGCATCAACAATGCGCCAGTGAATTGTTCCCCGGCGCG
>JBAVYG010000478.1:0-5944 GCA_049698675.1 Terriglobia bacterium | reverse complement strand
GGCGAGCCCTCCCTCACCCCCGTCCCCTCTCCCGCTCGGGCGGGAGAGGGGTGCCGAAGGCGGGGTGAGGGTCCTCCCCCAGGGCTTACGCCCTGGGCTACAATCTTCCGCCCCTAACGGGGCTGCGAAAAGATCGCCCGCATGAGAAAGACTTTGTAAGCGAACTTCTGACTCAGGACAGTAGGGCCTCGTATAAACAACTGAAATGGTGGGAGATTGGGATGGAGCCTTATTTTGGGAAAAGGATAACTTCCATGTTTGCGCCTGTTTCCATCTCCCAGAATCGCAGTACTGTGAACTCGATAAAGCGGCCTAGGCGGGGATTGCTATCCCACCAAGGCCGCCGTTCAAAAGAGCTTCTGTTATTGATTGGGTTCAAGGGCTATTTGCCCCTCAACTCCCGTCAGTATCTCGCCGTTCTGCAAAACCAGGAAGGCAACCGACGGAGCGAGCGTGGAGGTGGAGGCGAGATCCACCATATTCCCTGTGTCTACGTACAATCGAGAGAAACGGGTGATTGGCGAATTGCCAGTGATGTCCGGATATTCTATCGTGATAGCGCCGTTCGCCACGTCCGGGGTTATGAGCACCGTCCCGCCCGGGAGTTTGTAGTTACCGCCAATTTGCGTTTGGGATGTGTTGTTTACAAGCGCAAGTTCCTGATCCACCGTCCCATCGGCATTCACCACTTGGCCCATGACGCCAAGCGTGGAGCCGACCTGGACGATGAACCAGCCGCCGGTCGCAACGTAGTTGTTCCAGAAGTCAGTTGTCGTGTTCGTAAACTCCTGGAGAGCGAGCGTGCCAGAAGGCGTGGCGGTCCCCGCCACCACGTCCAACAGGTACCAACGTAGCGTTTGGTCGCCCGTGCAGTACGCAATCACGTGGTTTGGATCAGGCATCACAAGGGCGAGCGGGTCATTCAGGCCGGTTATTGTTATAACTGGCGGCTGCGGCTTCTGACTGGCCGGACTATCCTTCACGCACGAGATCGTACCGGCCTCCGGTTGCGTGATGCAACTCACGCCACCACTGGTTGCGACGGCGAATGAGTACGTGGTCTTATCGCCCAGAATGATTGAATTAACTGACGTTGGGGTGCCGCCCACTATGTTTAGGTTGCTCAGGTCGTAGAAGTCAACAGCCCCCAGATAAGGGACGATGAGGTAATGATTGCTGTCGTCCACCGCGAAAGCTCCTGTACCCCCGGTGCAGGGTATATTTCCGTCCGGTGTACCATCAGCTTTGAACTGCAAGATAGAATCGGAACATTCCTGCGCATTGCCGGAGAAGTAGTAATATATTTCTCCGGTTGCGGCGCTCTGTACTGCCGCGTTCTGGCTGCCTCGGTAGAGAAGCCAGAGGATATTGGATTGCGCCCCGTCGGGACCTAAGAACCAGAGTTTACTGGGTCCGGGAACGTTGAAGTTTGCGTCGAAGTTGATTAGTAGCGAGATTGTTGTTGTTGGCTGGGTCAGGGTTGTTACGATATTTTCTTGCCCAACCGTCCCGAGCGCATACAATACATCTCCAACTTGGCAACCACTGCACGTCATAGTCCACCCCAGGATGAAGCCGTATTTTGAATAAACTTCATTGCCGGGGAACTGTGATGGTTGAGCAAATCCGATTGTGATCGTCCGTAGGACGGTGACCGATGCCGCGCCGGACTTCGTTGTGTCCTGCGACGACGTCGCCGTTATAGTGACCGAAGTCGTGTTTATCACTGTGAGGCCGGTCACCTCTGCGGTATCGCCGGTTGAGACAACCGTTGCCGCAGCGGTGTTGGATGATTTCCAGGTAACCGCCGGGCTGAAGTTGCCCGTCCCTGCGACCGTCGCGGCGCACTGCGAATTGGCGCCGCTCTGTATTGAAGTCGGACTGCAGGCGATTGTCACCGAAGCGATGGTGGTCGGCGTCGTGACCGTTACCGTTGGACTCGTTCCCGTTATTGATCCGGATGTTGCGGTGAATGTTACCGTCCCTGCCGCAACTCCCGTGGCGACACCCGACGCCGAGATCGTGGCGACACTCGCGCTGGACGAACTCCACGTCGCGGAGTTCGTAATGTTTTGGGCACTGCCGTCGGAGTAAGTCCCTGTCGCGGTCAACTGAATAGTCTGACCGACAGTGACGGACGACGACGCCGATGTGACACTGATTGAACTCAAGGTGGGAGGCGGCGGCTGGGTCATCCCGCTGCCACTTCCGCCGCAGGATGTCTCAAAAACTGCGGCGGCGAATACCAATACAACAAGAATAGCCCTTAGGGTCTTCATACCTCCTTCCTTTCCATCCCCCAGAATCGCAATACTGTGAACTCGCTCTAATTGATGCAAATCATGCCACTATCACACCCTTCTTACAACTTCAATTTCATTTCAATCTGAATCGCGAACCCCAAAAGAAGTTTTGGCTCTGGGTAGTGTCCTAAATGTGTGTTCGTCGCTTCCGGACTGACAGCAGTCGTTCGTGCACCATGCTCAGCCCCGAAGGGGCGACCTAGCACAGCCCAGGCCAACGGCCTGGGTCAGAAGCGTAATTTCATTTCCGGGGCCAAGCCCTGAAGGGGCGCGCTCGCCAGGAGTTCTGTAGATCGCCCCTTCAGGGCTCGGGCCGACGGGCCAATCTGTTCACCCAGGCCGTTGGCCTGGGCTGTGCTATCACGCCCCTTTGGGGCTTGGAGAGCGTCTGTCTTGATCAACACACACTTAGGACAGCGCCTGGCTCTGCGAGTCCTGGCTCTGCGAGTCCTTGACAGGCAGGCGGGCCGGTGTTAGTTTCTTTGCTCGTAATTGTTCTTTGAGAAATTTGGTTCCCGTGGTGCCCCGGCTGATCCGGGGAAAAAGGGAAGGCCGTGAAAATCGGCTGCGGTCCCGCCACTGTGATCGGCGAGCCAGATCCTCGCAGTCCGTCAACCGACGGACAGCCACTTTTCTGCCGCGGCGGAAAGGGAAGGCCGAGGAGGAGGCGATGACCCGAGAGCCAGGAAACCTGCCTGGGAACTACGACTCAGCCTAACTCTTCGACGGAAAGAGTCCTGAGGAAGACTTCAGAGCCTTCCGATTCCGGAACGAGGAATTGGGAGGCTTTGTTTTTTTGCCTTCTCTCCGGACTTCTTCCGTTCTTACCCCTGCCGCCGGAGCGGGAGAGAAGGAGTATGACCGTGAGAAAGACAGGATTCAGGATTCAGGATTCACAAGACAGGATTCAGGATTCAGGAATCAGGAATCAGGAACCAGAACAAGTCCTTGCAGTAATCTCTGCGCCTCCTGTCACGCCTGCTTGGTTGACACGTGCGCTCGCCATCCTTCTGGGACTTCTTTCAATTCCCTTCGTCAGCGGGCCGGCACACGGCGCCACGATTAAAGGAACAGTCTATGACCCTAGCGGTCGCGCGGTACTCAATGTGCGCGTCAGCCTCCTCCAATCGCTTGCCGCCCTAGATGAGCGCCAGACGAATGCAAAAGGGGAATACCAGTTTGAAGGACTTGCAAGGGGATCATATCGGCTGGTGGCCAATGCACCCGGGTTTTCCGCCTCGACGGCGGACGTGGAGATTGGCGCGGATCAGACTCGAAGCGTGGATTTGCATCTGGCGCTCAGCGCCGTCCAGCAGCAAGTTGTGGTTTCGGCGTCTCTTGAAGGTGCGCTAGCGCCCCAACTTGGCTCTACCGTGTCGACGATTCCCGAACAAGAGATCGACGATCGTGGCGCGCAAAGCGTCACGGATGTGCTGCGCGGGGTTCCCGGAGTCGCTTTGGACGACAGCGGCCGGCGCGGGGGCGTCACCGGGGTTTTCATTCGGGGAGGAGACTCGAATTACAACCTGGTGATGGTTGATGGCATTCAATTGAACGAGTTTGGCGGTGACTTCGACTTTGCCCCCTTGCCCGCAGACGGCGTGGACCACGTCGAGGTCACGCGTGGTCCGGAAAGCGCGTTGTTCGGTTCGAATGCCGTTACCGGGGTCGTTAACATTGTGACCAGACGGGGTGAGGGTCCGCCGCATTTCGAAGTGCAGGCAGAAGGGGGAAATTTCACCACTCGCCGCTTCGTGACGGGCGGGAGCGGATTGACCCACGGTCTGAGCTGGGCTTATGACCTCTCGCGGCTCGATTCGGGCGGGACCGTCCAGAATGACCGTTACAGAAACCAGAGCGCGATCCTGAGCCTCGGCTACCGGCGCAGCGAGCGGAGACAGGTTGATTTTCACTTCTTTGGCAACGCCAACGATGCGGGGGACCCCGGTCCCTATGGCTCGGACCCCGACGGCCTTTTCACCGGCATCGATACGTACTCGCGCAACAAACAGAACCTTTTCGGCTACCAGGGTAGCTACACGGAGCAGGTTTCCTCCCGCTTCCGGCAGGTGGTGACCGGCAGCGTGGCGACGAACGACTACTACTTCCGTTCGCCCTACGGCGACTCGTTCTCAAATAACCTTCGCGGCGTACTGGATACGCGGAGTGAGGTGGCAGTCTCCAACAAGGATTTTCTCGTGGCGGGCTTTGAATACAACCGCGAGCAGTTCAAGAACACTTATGTGGACGACGCGAACAGCAACCCGTTCCTGCTGCCTCGCACCAGCCTGGCGTATTTTGTGGAAGACCGCTGGAGCCCCTCGGCCAGGCTGTTCGTGATGGCGGGCCTGCGACTGGACGACTTGAGCACGCACTCCCTCCCCGCCGGCGATGACGGAGCGCGACCGTTCATCCCCGCCAGTTCCATCACCAAACTGAACCCGCGAGTGTCCGCAGCGTACATGGCTCGCAAATCTGATTCCGCATCGTGGCTCGGCATGACGCGACTGCACGGGAGCTTCGGGACGGGCATTCGCGCCCCGAACGGCTATGAACTGGCCTTCACTGACAATCCTCATCTGAAGCCGGAGAAGAGCGTGAGCTTCGATAGCGGCATCGAGCAGAGGTTCTTCGACAGTAAGGCGTTCCTGGACCTTACCTACTTCTATAACAAATTCGAAGACCAAATTGTGACACTCGGCGGATCACTCACCAACCTCAGCACTTTCATCTCGGATAACCTCGGCAACTCGCGCGCGCAAGGGCTGGAGGCGTCGTTCCGCCTGCGTCCCACCCGCTCGTTACAGGTGTCGGGAGAATACACGCTGCTCGGCACTGCTATACTGACCCTTGACGGCTCGTCACTGGTTCAGGCGCCTTTCCACGTCGGGCAGGAGCTAATACGCCGGCCCAAGAATTCCGGCGGCTTCAACATAACTTGGCAGCACCGCCGCCTGACGCTGAACACCAATGCCTATCTGAGGGGGCCGACCCTTGACTTGGAGCCCAACGACGGTGTGTACGCCTGCTCGTTTGGCCTCCAGTGCTTATTTCCCGACAAGGGTTATGTCGTTCTAAACGGTGGCTTCTCTTACAATTTGACCCGTGGAGTTGAAATCTACGGCCACCTGAATAACCTCTTGGATCCGAAGTATGAGGAAGTGCTGGGTTACCCGGCCTTACCTTTGAATTTCCTTGCCGGCGTGAAGTTTACCTTCCCTGCGGATTGACGCGCCGCGGCGGCACAGGAATCAGCAGCAAACCAACTGAGCCTGCTCTTCCCCGCCGTAACAGAACTGATTCGTTGAGGTGAATCATGCAAACTGGAGTTACAAAACTACCGGAGCACATTCTCATGTCATGGAGTGGTGGGAAAGACAGTGCGAGAGCGCTCTACGAGATTCAACAGAGGGGAGAGTATTCAGTCGCCGCCCTGCTGAGTACCGTCACGGAAGGCTACGACAGGGTCTGCATGCACGGGGTCCGCAGAGAGTTGCTGGAGCGCCAGGCAGAAGCCATCGGCTTGCCGCTCGAGAAGATTTATATTCCCAAGGACGCGACCAACGGAGAATACGAAGCCAGGATGCGGGCGGTCCTGGAACGGTACCGCCGTGAGGGTATGGTTTCGGTGGCCTTTGGGG
>JBAVYG010000477.1:0-2217 GCA_049698675.1 Terriglobia bacterium | reverse complement strand
CGTCACGGGCTTGTATTCGAGCCTCGGCTTGCCACCTGAGTAGTAAACCATGGAGTGAGCCAGGAACTTCCCGTCGTCGCGTTGGGAGAAATCCCTGCGGGCATGAGCCCCGCGCGATTCCTCGCGGGCCAGGCCTGCGAAGAGCAGCACCTCGGCCAACTCCAGCATGTTTTCGGTCTCGAGCGCCTGAATGAGGTTGGAGTTGTAGATGCGGCTCTTGTCCTGAACGCTGATCTTCCGGAAGCGCTGCCTCAGCTCCGCAATCTTGTTCAAGCCCTCCTTCATGGATTCGCCCGTGCGGTAGACACCCGCGTGTCTGTCCATCAAGGTCCGAAGCTCCCGGCGGATATGGGCCGGGTTCTCCGTTCCACTCTGCTTGAGCAGCCCGTCGAAAATACGTTTCTCTTCTTCCCGCGCCATGGCTTCCGGCATCGCGCTCAGCTTGGCGCCTTGGGCCACGTATTTCGCGATCTCGCCGCCCGTGATGCCGCCCCACACCAGGCATTCGGCGGTGGAGTTGCACCCGAGGCGGTTCGCGCCGTGCATGGAGTGGCAGGCCACCTCGCCTGCGGCCCAGATATTCTCCACCTTCGTCAGCCCATTGATGTCGGCCTCGATTCCGCCCATGGAGTAGTGCGCCACGGGCCGGATGGGAATGGGCTGCGTGATCGGGTCGATGCCCAGAAACTTCATGCACACTTCCCGAATCAAGGGCAGGCGTTTGTTGATTCGCTCAGCGCCCAAGTGAGTCAAATCGAGCTGGATGTAATCGAGCCCGTCGGCTCCCGGGAAGCCGCGTCCCTCGAGGATTTCGGTCATCTCCGAACGGGAAACGATATCGCGCGGCGCCAGTTCCATCATCTTGGGCGCATACTTCTCCATGAAGCGCTCGCCCTTATTGTTGCGCAAGTAGCCGCCTTCTCCGCGGCAGCCCTCGGTCATCAGGATGCCCGAAGGCACGAGCCCTGTCGGGTGAAATTGGAGAAACTCCGGATCCTCTAAGGCCAGACCGGCGCGGTAGGCAATGGCCTGTCCATCGCCCGTAACAGTTTGAGAGTAGGTGGTGAATCCATAAAGATTCCCCAACCCTCCGGAAGCAATCAGGAGAGCCTTGCCGCGCAGGACATGAAACTCGCCGCTCGGTAGATCGTAGAGCGTGAGGCCGGCGAATCGTCCGCCGTCGAGGAGCAGCGCAGTGACGAAACATTCGTCGTAGCGCTTGAAGTTGTTGTATTTGATGAGGGTGTCGAAGAGGGCCTGCATCTCGAAGAAGCCCGTCTTATCGGCCGCCATGCACGCGCGCGGAAAAGAATGCCCTCCGAACGGCCTCTGCATGATTCGCCCGTCCTCGCGGCGCGACCAGGGGACGCCCCAGTGCTCGAGGAGGCGGATTTCATCCGGGGAGGTTCGCACAAATCGCTCCACTGTGTCCTGGTCCGCAAGGAAATCGGACCCTTTCACGGTGTCCCAGGCGTGCAACTCGAGGCTGTCACCCTCCTCGGGGCGCATCACCGCGGCCGTGCCTCCTTCCGCACACACGGAATGCGAGCGCATGACCTGCACTTTCGACACGATAGCGATGTCGGCGCTGCCCCGCGTTTTGATGCAGAGCTCGACCGCGGCGCGCAGCCCGGCGAGTCCGGTGCCCAGGATCAAGACATCATGAGTTATTTGCTCCATGCTTCATGTGCTCCTTCGCGCTTCCAACCCCCGCCTGGAAGCGGAAGCGTACTCTTTGGAGTGCGGTCCCGCCTTGCGGGACCGCACTCCAAAGATGGGCCCCGAGCAGGAACATTTTCCGCTTTTGCAAGCCTCCGTCGTGACGGCGGTACTTCGGAGGCTCGCCATTGTGGCACCCACCCGCCTCGTTGTCGAGAGACACAAAGTCGGGCAAATTGCATGAAGCCAATATAGTCTCACGATGGCGCGACTCGGGTTATAATCTTGCGGCATTTTATGGACTACCACCGGGGTGATGATCCCCTGAGGACGGGGGAAGAGAGCTGATGTCGAAACTCGTCTTGCTGGTGACGCGAGAAGGTCTGGGCCACGTCGAGCCCGCAGACAGGCAGTTTGGCCTGGAGATGTTCGATCGATTCCTGCACGCGTTGGAGAACCAGCCAGTGAAGCCGCACTCCATTTGCTTTTATACCGAGGGCGTTAAGTTGGTCTGCGATGGCTCACCCGCCCTGTTGGGTCTTCGGATACTCCAGGGAC
>JBAVYG010000476.1:0-2407 GCA_049698675.1 Terriglobia bacterium | reverse complement strand
GCTTCATCCCCGCCTCCACCGTACGGAGAGTTGGACGGGCCTTTAGGCCCTGAAGCCGCGTCGCCTCCGCCCGCCACAGCCGTTCGGCCGGGTGTGGGCGCCAGGGTGCAATCCGGCCTGCGTTGTGCTATTCTCCCCTTCACGCGCCGACGTCCTGGATAAAACGAACTATCTATTGTACTTAGGCGTGATACCTCTCAGCCGTTTCCAGACTGCATCGCAGCGGGCCAGGAGAGATTCGTCCAGTTTGCCGCCTTGGCAGGCTTTCAGGTTTTCATCGAGCTGTTCGATTCGCGAGGCGCCCAGGATGATGGAGTCCACCTGCGCTTGGCTGAGCAGCCATTGAAACGCGAGTTCGACCAGGTTTTTCCCGGCGGCGCGCGCGATGCCCGCCAGTTCTTCTACAGCGGCAAAGTAGTCGTCGTGCCAGTAGCGGTCGAGATATAACTTGTTTCCATCAAAGCGAGTTCCTACCATCGGCCCACGCTGCTTGGAGTGCTTGCCGGTCAACAGCCCCCCCGCCAGCGGATTGTACGGCACCACGGCGACGTTGAACCTTTTGCAGAATGCCAGGTGCTCCTCTTCGATGGCCCGCGCCAGGACGTTGTACATCGGCTGCGAGACGCAGGGCGGCCTGAACCCATGCTTCTCCGCGATCCAGTGCATTTCGCAAACCTGCCAGGCGGCGTAGTTCGACACCGCCGGATAGCGCACTTTTCCGGCGCGGACCACCTCATCCATTGCAGCGAGCGTTTCTTCAATCGGCACGCTGTGATCCGGCAGGTGGAGGTAGTAAAGATCCACATAATCAGTCTGGAGCCGCCGGAGGCTTGCCTCCAGGGCTTTGTGGAGGGCGGCGCGGGAAAGCCCGCTCTCGTCGGGGCCGTCGCCCATTTTGCCACACACCTTGGTGGCCAGGATCACCTTCTGGCGTCTGCCAGCCAAGGCCTTTGCAAGGATGGTTTCGGCTGCGCCCTTGTTGTAAACGTTTGCAGTGTCGAAGAAGTTTATTCCCGCATCGATGCACCGGTCGACGATCCTCGATGCCGCGGCCTCGTCAGTTTGCGAGCCGAAGGTCAAGGTGCCGAAGCAGAGCCGCGAGACCTTTAAATCTGTGGTGGAAAGAGTTCGGTATTCCATATCGCCCTCACAAGTTACGATTGTTGTTCAGGACAACTTGAACGAAGAAGACAGGAGTCAGAAGGTACGTGGTAGATAGGGACAATCCAAAATCCAAAATCTAAAATCCAAAATTCCCCCGCCCCCTTGCCTTGTTTCTTCAACTGACCCGCCGAGGCGGGACCACTGACGACTGACAACTGTTGACTGATGACTTCCCTCTGCACCCGCCAATTATACTAGAATGGACTTCTATGGTTGAACCGGCACTTCTCAAGCTCGCACAGGATCTGGAGTGGCTGGGATGCGAACTCGAATATCTCGGCCACAAGCACGCCACGGAGGGCTTTCCGGGATCGGGGCCCGCCTGGGACTTGTTTCGCGAGAAACAACGTGGCGTCCTGGCCACCGCCGACAAAATCGAGCGGGAGCTGAAGAGCTTCGTACGGTTCAATCCCACCCGTCTGGTCGGAGTCGAATATCCGATTACCGAAACGCTCGATTCTATCACCGAACTCCTCGGAACCACCGAGACCATCAAGCAGGCGGCGGGCTTTGCGGTGCATGAACTTCCGCCCCTTGTCCGCAGCTTCACCCGGATGGTGGAAGGCTACCTCCAGGCAGTCGGAGACACGAGGGGCTAAAAGAGGTCACAACCATGAATCGACGTCAATTCGGTCGTACTCTTGCCGGAACGGCTTTGGCTGCGCCTGCCCTGGCGGGCTTGCCGGTCCACTCAGAATCTGCGCTGGCGGAAGGAGAAGTCTCCGGCGTAGCGTTCAAAATCTCCGTGATGCTATGGACTGTATTTCAAAAGCTGCCGTTTGAAGAGCGCCTTGAAAAGGTGGCGGAGGCCGGCTACCACGCCGTGGAATTGGTAGGCGAGTATAAGAACTGGTCAGATGAGGACTTCCGCAGAGCCAACCGCAAGCGCCGTGAACTCGGGATCACCTTTGACGTAACGGCCGGGCTTGCGCATGGCATAGCAGACCCGGACGTGCGGGAAGCATTTCTCTTCGACCTCCGCCAGGCGCTTCCGGCAATGGAGAAGATCGAATGTCCCGCCATCATTGTCTTGTCGGGCAACGTGGTGCCAGGGAAGTCGCATAACGACCAGCACCAGAGCTGCATTGAGGGCTTGAAGCGAGCGGCGGAAATTGCGGAGAAGAAGGATCTCACAATTCTGTTCGAGAATATCGACCTGGAAGAGAATCCGCGCTATTACCTCTGGTCGGTGGCAGAAGGGTTCGAAATCATCGCCAGTGTGGGCCACCCACGGGTAAAATTC
>JBAVYG010000475.1:0-8916 GCA_049698675.1 Terriglobia bacterium | reverse complement strand
GTGTCGCTAGATGATTTATTGCCAGAGAGCCTATGGCCTTGTCTACGTGACCTGCCCGAACCCACGGAGCAGGCCACATGACACACCCATGCAGGAGCATTCGGGGCCATTCCACCTGTCCTGAGTTGCCCCGATGTTTAAGGCCCACACTGCCCCTCTCGAACAAAGCTATCCAATACCTTCAGGCATGCCGAAGAAGGGTGGAGTGTCTGCCCTTTGCTGTTCGAAGGAAGACGCGCTTGCGGAAGAACAAGGCAAGTGTCATCGGCCTCGGATTGAACGCCACCGAAACGGTCCTAATTATTCGCCACTTCCCTGCCCCGGGAGAAAGCGGACGGGTGCTATCTTGGGCTTTAGAGTATTGCGCTCCCGCGCCTAACTGTGCGCTACTGCTCCCGCACTCACCAGTTGTAGCTTGCCAACAATTCTCCCTGATCGTTCACCAGCAGCAGAGCCGCCCGCCCGGGGTCAAGCCTGCCGGCAAGAACCTTTCCACTCCTTGTATCCCGGAATGACATTTCCGACGCCGACGATTCGGAAGTCAGCACATAGAGCGTGGCGCGGTCGAATTGCGTGGGGCAGATAAGCATGCCGGGATCATTTAATTGGGTGGAGTAAGCTTCTGCGACGTTGGCCACTTGCAGAGCATAGCGATAAAGGTCGCCGATAGCCTTGAGGTTGTCACTGAGTTCAACCGGCAAGGAGACGAGCAGGATTCGGCCTTTGCCCAGGGTTTTCTCAAGGATTGTCTGGTCATTGGGCAGGAGAGTTCGTTCCAGAAAAGTCGTCTTGTCCCCGGAAAAACTCAACACCGCTCCTCCTCCCAGCCAGGTGATGAGGTTTTCGCGCGTGGTGAGGAAGCCGGGATGGAGATCGAGTCCCAGTTGACCGGCACGCGCGGTGGGATGAAAATGCTCGTCGTCATCGAAACCCCCGGTGACCAGCAGTGTGGCGCCTGCGCGGACTTTCGCCAGGATGGCTTGCCAAGCCTGCTCCTGGAGCGTCCAGGGGGACGGCAGCAGGATGAGCTTGGGGTTGCCGAGCAATTGAGTCTGATACTCGCCCACGGCATACGCCGAGGCGCGTGCGTACTGGTAGAGCGCACGCACACAGTTTTGCTGGGCTTCGAGCGCGGCGGATTTGAACACCGAAAGCTGGAGCGATTGCGGCAGCACTATCGCGACTTCCGGCAACTTCAGCCCCGTGGCGTGGGGCGCGGCCTTGCCGGCAAAGCTGGCCATTTCATGCATAGCGTCTTCCCAGACCCTGTTCGAACCGTCGCTGCGCTTGATGCCGAAGTCGCCGCCTGTCCTCCATTCCCATTGCAGTGAGCCGCTGTTAGCGGCGGCGAAGCCCAGCGCCCACTTGCGCTCGACCAGCCCAAAGGCCGTCAGCTCGTCGTAGCGCGGCACGCCGTCGGGCCGCCAGACGGGCTGGTAACCCGTCTCGCCCACGAAGTTCGGAACTCCCACGCGCTTGGCGGCCACGGAATCCCAGAGTAGCGCGTCGTCCTGCCAATAGGTGTGATTCACGGTAAAATCGACACCGGCGTCGGCATAGAATTGGTTCAGCACGCGATCGGTGACGCCTCCCTCATCCTGGCCGACGTCCGTGAGTTGACGACTGCCCGTCGAGCGGATGGCAGCCACTATCTTGCCTACCCAGCGGCGAAACATCTCCTGCGCGAACAGGTTGTAATCGACGGCCCGCACCAGGCGCGGATTGCCGTAGCGCTCGAAGGCGAGGTCATCGCGCTCCGGCAAGGGAAGGCTTTCAAAACTCCCCAGCTCCTCCGGTGTCACGTTCCAGGCGCGTGCCAGCTCGTCCAGCGTCCCGTATTTCTCGCGCAACCAGGCACGCCATGCGGCGAGCTCGGTCGGATCGTTATTGGGCGTGTTGCCCCGCCACAGCCGTTTGGGATTCGAAAAACTCGGCTCGTTGATCAGGTCCCAGCTCAGGTGCGGCACGTTCTTGAAGCGCCGGACGATGGAAAGCATGTAGTCCTGCTGCGCGCGGATGGCGATGGGATCCGTGTAGGGATTTGTCCCTGCACCGGTGACGAGCGATTCCTGGCCGGGATCGCGCATGACGGTCTGCGGGTCGAAGGCGCAGAAAGTGAAATTGACATGAATGTGATGACGCGCCGCGGACAGGAGAAATGCCTCCAAACTGCGCAGAAAGCGCTCCTTCACCTGGCCAGTCGAGCCGTCAAAGATTTCCAGGTGATCATTCCATACGCCCGTGCGGATGAAGCTGATACCGTGTTGCTCCATCTCGGTGAAGTCACGCTCCCACACCCAGGCGTTGCCCGCGCCATGAAATCCCCAACCGTATTCCTCAGTGGTGAAATAGTTGGTGCCGAAGGGGAAAAAGGGAATGCCGTCTTTGGTCAAGAAATCGCCCTTCACGCCGTACCTGGGCCCGGAGTGCAACAGTCGGTCGTCACGGACCCAGAAGCCGGTTTGATAGAATTCGCGCGGCTTGCCGGCGTCTTCATAGGTGCTGCGAACTTCGTAGAATCCCGGCGGCAGCGTTTTCTGATCCTCAAAAGCAAGCGGCTCGGCCACGGCATCGCCGGCACAGTTCATTTGGCGTGTGGCGAGAACCTGGCCACCCGCCAGCAACTCGATGCGCACCCTTCCCGATTGCTCCTGCCCGAGGCGTTGCCTGCGCACATTGTTCAGTCGAACGACAATCTGAGGAATCTCGCCCGCCAGCACCGTGGCGTTTTGCATCTCGACACGAAAGACCGTTGCACCCTGGCGGGCGTAGTCAGCGGCCTGACGGACCACCGCGAGAGCCCCCGGTGACAACCAGTATCCAGGCGCGGGTTCGAAGCCGAGCATCACGACGCGTGCGCCCAACAATCCCTTCGCTTCACCTTCCAGGCGGGTGAAGTCCGTGGCGACGACTGGCGCCGCCACGCGCTCGCCGGTGGAGTTCTGGAGATAGCCCAAGCCGCGGCTCACACTCTCGATCACAAAGACGCGCTTCACCAGGACGTCGCCACCGCTGAACGTGGCATCCCTCCACGCGAACTTCAGCCCGGCCCGCAGCGGCGCCTCATAGGTGTGCTCGACGCCGATCTGGCGAGAGTAAGCTGCCTCCGCTCGCTCCGCGATGAACTCACCCGCTTCCTTCCGCACGGGGATGGTCAGAGGCCGGCCCCCTAGCACCAGCAGATTTCCTCCGGTTTGCAGATACTTCAGGACCGCCGCCCAAGCGTCGACCGGAACGGCGGAGCCATACGGGAGAACCAGCAACTCCGCCTCGCGGAGGGTCTCTTGCTTGTTCAACTCATCGAGACTCGCGAACTCCGGCTGTAACCCGTCCAGAGCTTTCCGCAGGGTCTCCTGGGGGACGGGCTGGCTTTCGAGGGTTGGAAATCCGTCCTGCCAAAACACCACGACTTTGCCGTAGGCGGCACTCATTGAGATGCATAATGCCAAGATGATCTTTACCATTGTGCGCATATTCGTTCTCCTCAAGATAATCGCCGCCTTCCGGCGTGGATGCCAGCGCAGGCCGGGGCGGGTTCGGGCACCCTCGAAGATACCCTTTTTCCCCTGCGCTGCAAAGAGACTCCGCGTCGCGGAGCAGGAAGATACAACTGACCCTTTCCTCTTGCCGCGACGGGGAGAATCACATGGACCATTCTCATGCTCGGTGGCGTGTCCCAGGCGCATTTCGTGTGTGCTGAAACAGAAAGCTCTCACGATGCTGGAACAATCGGACACCGCCTCATTGACGACCCATCCGAGAAGGTATAGCTTTGAGCCTGGGTTGGCGGACCCCCGAGTGGTAAGTACGAGTTGGAGGTTATCCATGGACCACATTTCCAGCAGAAGACAGTTCCTGAACCTCTTGGTGGGGGCTCCCCTGGCTCCCTATGCGTTGCGTGCCCTTGAGCCCCAGACCGGGCCTCCATCCAGCGCTTCGGAGCCGCGAGTGTTCCTGTCGCCGTTCAATTACCAGGGAGTGCGTCTCGGAGATGGCATGTTAAAGAAACAATACGATGCCACGCGAGACTACTTCTACAATCTCCCGGACGATGACATCCTGAAAGGCTTCCGCAAGAGAGTCGGCACGCCGGCTCCGGGGAACGACATGGGCGCCTGGGGCTCGGAAGACACTGGGATGGTCTTTGGCCAATGGCTGAGCGGCATGGCGCGAATGTACAAAGCCACAGGCGACACGGCAATGCGCGCCAAGGCCGTCCGTCTGATGCGCGAATGGGCGAAGACGATCGAGCCGGACGGCACGCCCTACTATCCTACCGGGGCGCAGGAGTTGAGATTCTCTCACTACGCCTGGGACAAGCTGGTATGTGGCTTGGTGGATCTTTATGAGTACGGCGGCGAGAAGGATTCACTCCCGGTGCTGGAGAGAATCACCGATTGGGCTATGCGGAACCTCGACCGCACTCGAAAGGCGGCCACCGCGGACGACTTTCAGGGCATCTCTCCGGAGTGGTACACGCTATCCGAGAATCTTTATCGCGCCTACCGCTCGACCGGAAACAGCACTTACAAAACGTTCGGTGACATGTGGCGCTACGACCACTACTGGGGAATGTTCAGCAGGAAGGCGCCACTCGCGCCGGCCCGCCTCCATGCTTACAGCCACGTCAACACCCTGAGCAGCGCTGCCATGACTTACGCCCTTACCGGCGAGCCCGAGTATTTGCAGACTATCGTACACGCCTACGACCACTTTCAAGAGGTGCAATGCTACGCCACAGGCGGTTACGGCCCGGCGGAAAGACTGGTAGCGCCGGACGGCGAACTGGGCAGGTTACTCGAACGAGAGGCGAACACGTTTGAGACCCCCTGTGGGGCGTGGGCGGTCTTCAAGCTGGGGCGCTACTTGATCGAGTTCACCGGTGAAGCCCGGTATGGAGACTGGATGGAGAAGCTGCTCTACAACGGCATCGGCGCGGCGCTGCCGATGGCCTCCGGAGGGAAGACCTTCTACTATTCGGATTACCTGCTCGGCTCCGACACGCCTATCGCTTCAGCGCGCAAAGACTACTACTGGGACCCCTACCCTTGCTGCTCCGGCACGTACATTCAGGCGGTGGCGGACTATCACAACATCATCTATTTCCAAGGCGAGCGCAGTTTGTGCGTCAACTTGTTTGTGCCCTCCACGGCGACCTGGAACCTCGACGGACACGAGATCCAGATCGAACAGGAGACGGCCTACCCGGAATCGGATACCGTCACGCTGACCGTCCGCCCACAAAAGAGCGTCTCGTTTAAGCTTGGATTCAGAGTGCCCGGATGGTCGCAGGGGGCGACGGTGAGTGTAAACGGCAACAAGCTCGACGTGCCGGCCAACCCCGGATCGTGGGCCACCATCGAGCGGGCGTGGAATGCGGGTGATCGCGTGGCGATTCAAATACCGATGCGACTCCGCTTTGTGCCGATTGACAAACAGCATCCGCAACGAGTTGCCTTGATGTACGGCCCCGTGGTCTTGGTCCAGGATGGACGCTACACCCAGCGACTGACCAGCGTGCCCGGCGGGGGAGATCTCTCTGGCGGGATTACCCGCGTTGGGGAGCGGCTGCATTTCCGGGTAGCAGCCCAGCCGAAGAGCATCTTCAGGCCCGAGTGGGGAGCGTTCGTGCCCTTCTACGAGATGGGCCAAGGATTCCCTTATCGTATGTACTTCGATCTCGTCTAGTCCTTGTGGGCCGTGCTCGCAACGTCCGGAGGCCGAGACCTCTTAAGGACACCCGTCGTTTCCATGCACTGTATAACGTCGGTGGCTTTTGCAGCGAAGCGGCCTTGGGGCTCGGCGCGGTTGGAAGTCCTAGTCCCAGCAACTGGCCGGGGGTTATCGGAAATTGTCGCAATGGGTTACTCGCTTCCAGGGACCGATGCCTGCGCCATTGATGTTCTCAACCCTTAGATCCCTTGCTGCCTCAGGGCTCGAGCCGAGCGGAGGCCGAGGCCAACGACCTGATTCAACCACGACAACAACCCGAAAGAGAACAAAAGACAAGAAGGGGACACTTCTAATCGGATACGGATGGGGACATTTCTAATGGGGTTTGACATCTTTCGGGAGCCTGCCTCTACATCAGACAAAAAAGTGGTAGAGTATCTGCCCTTCCCTGCTCGAAAGAGGATGGGTTTGCGCAAGAACTCAGTAGATGTTGTTGGGCTGGGATTGAACGCCACCGACACGGTTCTAATCGTACGCGACTTCCCTGCCCTGGGGGGAAAGGAGCGGGTGCTTTCCTCGTCCATGCATGCGGGTGGACAGGTGGCCACGGCGCTGGTCACCTGCCAGCGGCTGGGGCTTCGCACCCGCTACATCGGCAAGGTCGGGGATGACGAGGGTGGCAAGATTCAGCTTGCAAGCTTGAAACGTGAGGGAGTAGACGCGCGATACACGCGCGTGGTTCCGGACACGCCCAATCAATTCGGCCATATCTTGGTGGATCAGGCGACGGGCGAGCGAACGGTTTTCTGGGACCGCGATGCGCGCCTAACCGTTACCCCGCAAGAGTTGACCAAGACCGCCATCACCTCCGCCCGCCTTTTGCATCTGGACGGCTGTGACGTCGAGGCGTGCCTGAAGGCCGCACGCTGGGCCAGGCGGGCGCGCGTCCCCGTGGTCGCCGACCTTGATACGGTTTACAAGAAGGTCGAAAGCCTTTTCCCTCACATCGATTACTTGATGGCCTCGACCAAGTTTCTTCCCACGCTGACCGGCCAGGCTGACCCCTTCAGAGTCCTCGAGTACATGGCCACCGAGTACAAGATGAAGGCTCCCGGCATGACGCTGGGCCGGGACGGGGCGTTGGTCTACCAGGGAGAGCGGTTCCACTATTCACCGGGGTTTGTCGTCGAAACCGTGGATACCACAGGCGCAGGGGACGTCTTCCATGGCGGTTTCATTTACGGACTGCTGGCGGGATGGGAAATCGGGAGGATTCTGGACTTTGCGAACGCCATGGCCGCACTCAACTGCACGGCGCTGGGCGCACGAGGGGGGATCAAGACTCAAGCGGAGGCGGAAAACCTCATGGCCAGCGGCCCTCGCCACGTGAACCCGGCGTACGATTTTGGATTTTAGATTTTGGATTGACCCTGCGTGCTGCCTACTGCTTACTGCCTACTGTTTTTCCCCAGCCCCTAGTACTACTACGTTAAGTTATTGACCTCCCACAGGAGAGGTGCTAAGCTCTGGTCCATGACCGAGAGCGAAATCGAGAAATGTCGAAAGCGCTTGGAACAATTCTTGGCCCACCTGCTGGAGCCGCTGGGGCGGCGCGAGCGACGCCATTGGAGCTCGGTGTACATCCGCGGCTTGTTGTTGGACGGCGAACGCAAATCGATCGAGCCCATGGCGGCGCGTCTGCCCGAGGGAAACGTGCAGGCCCTGCAGCAGTTGATCGGACAGAGTCCCTGGCCTTGGGCGCCGGTTTGGCAACGGTTGGCGCAACGGATGACGGCAGAGCTGAGGCCCGATCCGGTGTGGGTCATCGACGACACGGGGTTTCCCAAGCAAGGTCGCCACTCGGTGGGAGTGGCGCGGCAATATTCCGGCACGCTGGGCAAGACGGCCAATTGCCAGGTGGCGGTGAGCCTGCATCAGGCGGAAGCAGAAGAAAGTGCCATCCTGGACTGGCGGCTGTACTTGCCCGAAAGCTGGACGCAGGATCCCGAGCGGCGCGCCGAAGCCGGCATCCCCGCCGAAGTGAAGTTCCAGACGAAGTGGCAACTGGCGCTGGAATTGATCGACGAGGCGCGGGCGTGGGGTTTGCGGTGTGGGGTGGTGTTGGCGGACGCCGGATACGGGGAAGTCACGGAATTTCGCCAGGGGCTGGCGACCCGCCACCTTCCTTATGCGCTGGGCATTCCTTCGAGCCTGAGGGTATGGACGAAACCGCCTCGCGCGCGGAGAGCGCGGGGGCGAAGACGTCGGCCGACGGTTTACCATTACGGCAAGCAGCGGCCGTGCGCGGTGCGGGAAGTGGCGGCAAAGGCCCGAGGGTGGAAGCAAGTGCGCTGGCGAGAAGGCACCAAAGGCTGGCTGGAGTCCCGTTTCTACGCTTGTCGCGTCCAGCCCGCACACGGATTCGACGAAGGCGAGCCGCCCCACCCGGAGGTCTGGCTGCTGCTGGAATGGCCGCCCGGCGAGCAAGAGCCCACCAAATATTTTCTCTGCCACCTGCCGGAAAACTACACGCTGCGGCGGCTGGTGCGCATCGTCAAAAGCCGCTGGAAGATCGAACAGGATTATCAGCAGCTCAAGGAAGAACTGGGATTGGATCACTACGAAGGCCGCAGTTGGACGGGCTGGCATCATCACGTCACCCTGGTCATGTTGGCGCATGCCTTCCTGACCTTGGAGATGTTGCGCAGCAAAAAAAACTTCTGGGTGGACCCTGCCACAGACGCGCCGTGAGATCCAACGCCTGCTGTTTACCTGGACCGGAGAGTGCGCGTATTGTGGCAGCGTAATTCGCAAACGAAACCGTCCACCTTAACTTAACGTAGTAGTACTAGGGCGCGGGCAGGACTGGAGTCCCATCGTAGAGCCAGAAGAGCGAGACACGTCGGCTCGAGGGCAGCCTGAGTTGCCGCTAGACCATAGCTCCAGCCTCCGCCGGAAAGTTCCTGTTCGATGAGGGCACTCTTTAGCCCCGCGCGCAGCGCTGTATCTACCATGGCTTGGTTGTAAGGCAAGATGTAAAGGCGGTCAAATGAGGGCAACGGCCTCAGGCCCGAAGGCGGCTAGGGTACAGGACGAATAGGGTGATCAGGCTTCAATAGTGCACATTCTCCGGGAACCAATGTATGGAGCGCCAGGATAAGCCTGGCTGATCTTGTAGGCTGAAAGGAGCCTACCCTGTCAATTGCCCATTCAACAGGTAGCCGAGCGAGCGTGAGGCGGAGC
>JBAVYG010000474.1:0-1843 GCA_049698675.1 Terriglobia bacterium | reverse complement strand
GTATTCCTTTTGCGCCGCCACCAGCTCCTGGCAAACGCGAATGGTGGATATTTCATTCCGTCCTACGCGCCGGTACAGAATTTCCTTCTTGCCCGCCTCGGTATCGAACTGCCACGTATTACCTTTGTTCACAAGCGGGATGGGCGTGGGCCAATTCTCCGCGCCGATATACAAGACGGTGGTTCCGTCCGGTTCTTTCACCAGACGGTGCATTTCCTGATATTTCTCTACGAAATTAGCGCGGCTGTCGGCGTCCTCGGTTTCGTCTCCCGACGAGACGATTTGCTTGCCGTCTGGTCCGAGGATATCGAGCATCGCTTTTTCGTCGTTACTCTGCGCTGCCGTGAAGAATGCGTTGCTCGCGTCTTCCGGCGATGAAAATGTTTTCTGGCCCGGTTGCTGCGCCATGGAATGGGTGGGAAAACACGCCGTCAAAAAGACAGCGACCGCAGCTAATATAGGAAGATTGGCCCATTGAAATTTGTCGAAGTTCAGCTTCGTTCGCCGCATATGGATTCTCTCCATTTCCAAATTTTACGAGCAACTAAGAACATAACGGAACTTTGATTAATGATGCCCACCACCGCCGCCACGCGATCCTCCGCCACCGCCACCGCGCGCTGCTCCGCCACCGCCGCCACGCGCTGCTCCGCCACCGACGCTGGCCTTTCCCCGTGACGAATAGCTCTTTGCCTGTCCGCCCTTCTCGATGCCGCTGAAGGCGCCTGAGCGGACGCCGCTCTGACCGCGGGGTGCAGCGTATCCTCGCGCCGCCTGCCTGTTTCCGTTGAAAGCTCCGGCCGTTGCGCCGGGACGGTTGGAAACTCCGGCGCGCGCGCCCCCACCTCGGTTGATGTTGCCACGGTTGGAAACTCCGCCGCCCGCGCCCCCACCTCGGTTGATGCTGCTACGGTTGGAAACTCCGCCGCGTGCCCCTCCACCTCGGTAGTAGCTGCTGCGGTTATAAAAAGTGTTGCTCCGCGAGTAGTACCTGCCGCCGCCAAAAGTTGCGAATCGGCCACCCCAATTGAATCCCCAATGACCCCAGCCCCATCCAAAACCTCCGAAGAAGCCGATTCCGTATCCCATTCCGAACGAGAGGTACGGGCCGCCAAACCAGATTCCGGGATACGGGTACCATCCCGGCCACGCCATGATGGGACCTCCGTAAACCAACCACGGATCATACGCGGGGACGTAAACGACCTCGGGATTAGCAGGCTGAACGACGATCGACGAGCCTTGCGTCGTTACGGTTTGCTGCGGGGTGGTCTTAAGATTACCGGCATTTTCCGCCCGCTGGCGCATCACCTGTACGGCATCCATCACATCCTGTTGCTGGTTGTAGTAGGCGTCGCCTAGCGATGACGTCCAGGAGAGGTTCTTGTCCATATTTCCAAGGACGGATGGAAATGCGGTGAGCGCCTTGACGCTCGGGTCCCAGGGTTGTTGGTCCACAGCTTGACCCAAAGCGTCGCCCTTTAAATCAGGATGCTCTTGCACCCATCGGTCGGCCTCGACGACTTGCTCGGGAAAGGTGGACGCTGCCAGGATCTGCGCCACCAGCGAATCCGGATACAGCGCAATCGGCGCGACCAACTGCTGCATCTGTTCGGGAGCCTGTTGCGTGTAGGGCGGCGCCGGCGCGGCCTGCGCCGGGGCTTGCGTGGCCTGCGGCGGGGCTTGCGTGTCTTGATGGGCCAACAGACTCTGAGGGCAAGTCGCGAATAACAGACCCAGCGACAACAGGGAAATTAAAATCTGCTTGCCCCATCGAGGCCTTGAGAACCCTGCGGCACGTCCGAAAATGTTCATGTTCTTGAACCTCCTCTGCACCTTCATC
>JBAVYG010000473.1:0-2099 GCA_049698675.1 Terriglobia bacterium | reverse complement strand
GCCGTCTTCTACTCGTGGGTCTGCTGCTTTTGCACGCGGGAACGAGTTTTATGTGGTTGAGCGCGTCCGTGGCGTGGAAGTGGACCGAAACGACGTGCTGAGAATTGATAGGGGAGTTCCATCTTTAGAGCTGGTTCGACCTTACTCACCTTGAGGGTCAGATTCCTTGAGAGGGCATCGAATCTTTTTCGGCGACACAGCAGCTCGATATGAATTGACCTTAAGTTTTTGATAAGATGAAGCCGGAGGAGAGAAAGCGAAGAGGCATGATGCGGACCCTCAGTGTCAGGACTGGGTATGCCGGACTGGCGTTATGCGCCTGTCTTTCACTCGTTACCAACATCGCTTTAGGATCAGATTCCAGCAAAGCTGCTGGAACCCAGTATGTCCAGCTGGCCAGTTTGGTTGGATAAGCTGGCAAGAAAGCGGGCGACCAGCCCAACGCTCCCAGCCCCAAGCATGTCGATGATGACTACATCATTGGTCCCTCAGATGTCTTGGCGATCAATGTTTGGAAGGATACGGAGCTTTCCCGGACTGTCCCTGTGCGTCCTGATGGCAAGATATCACTCCCGCTGATTGGAGAGTTGCAAGTAAGCGGTTTGACGGCTCGCAAGGTGCAGCAAATGGTGGCAGAGAGGCTAAAAGAGTATATCTCTAACCCGGAAGTTAGCGTGATTGTGCAAGAAGTGAAAAGTCGAACATTCGTTGTCCTCGGTAAGGTCGTAAAGCCCGGATCATTTGAATTGGGAAAACCGACCACAGTTCTAGAGGCCATCGCCATCGCGGGCGGCTTTCTCGATTTCGCGAAGGCAAGCAAGGTTTACATTATAAGACCCAGGGGCAACGGTTTCTCCGAGACGCTTCATTTCGATTACAAGAAAGTGATTAAAGGCCATAATCCCGAGCAGAACGTGGAACTCAAGAGTGGTGACACGATTATTGTTCCTTGAGTTTCTGCCTACTGTGGCGGGGCGATCTTCACGTGGAGGTAGAGTTCATTGGCCCAACAAGACGAGAATCTTGATGTAAGTCTAAACAAGCTTCTAAGAGTGGCCATCAGACGGCGCTGGTGGGTGCTCATACCTGCTTCGGTTATTGCCGTGGGTGCCTGCGTGACCTCGCAACTGCTCCCTCCCCGTTACGAGTCTGAGGCCACGATCCTTGTGGAACGCCAGCAGGTACCTGAACGCTACGTCACTGCCAATACGACCACCGATGTTAGGGAAGAACTTTTGGTCATGACCGACGCGGTTCTTTCCCGCACTCAACTGCTCCAGATTGTGGATGAATTTGCTCTATTTCCAAAGGAGAGGAAGCGTCTGGTTCCCGAGGAGTTAGTCGAACTGATGCGGAGCAATATCACGGTCGAACCATTGCAAAAGGGCTCCGAAAACAAAGACCTAAACGCCTTCAAGATTTCCTTCACAGGCGTTGACCCGCACTCGGCTCAAGAGGTAACCAACAGGCTCACCACTCTCTTCATCAGTGAAAATAATAAGTCACGTGAAGAGCAGTCAGCAGGGACGACTAACTTTCTGACGGACGCGCTTGCGGTTGCTGCAGCAGAACTGAAGCAACAAGAGAGTCGCGTTCGGGACTTTAAAATGCGTAACCTCGGTGAACTGCCCGAGCAGCAGCAGGGGAATCTGGCCATCCTCGCCGGGTTGCACGCGCAACTTCAGAACGCCATGGCTACTCTAGGTCGGGCACGCGAGCAGCAGGCTTATCTGCAGTCCTTGCTTTCCGAGTATGACAACCTGGCTGCTGCCGGGGTTGCGGCCCCGGGGACGATGCCCGCCAGTCCCACGGAAACGATAAAGGCGGAGTTGACTCGGCTGCGAAATGAAAAAGCCGATCTATTGGCACGGTATACGGCGAAGTATCCTGATGTGGTGAAAATCGACGAAGATATCAAGGAGACGGAGGCCCTACTGGCAGCATCGACGCAGGCGGCAGAGCCCCCGAAGGATGGAACTAGTTCCAAATCGCCCAGATCCTCTGAAAGAGACGCAACCACCGCGCAACTCAAAAGCCAGTTGGAAGCAAACCGGTTGGAAATTCAGAATGCTACAGAGGACGCAGAGCAAACAAGAGCC
>JBAVYG010000472.1:0-16413 GCA_049698675.1 Terriglobia bacterium | reverse complement strand
GGCCAGCGCAGCAACTCAAGATATTCGCGGCATCGATCTTCACTGTTGAATTTCTCGAAGAGTTGCACTAGATTGGTATCCATGAAACACCTTCCTAAAGACGTTCACAAACTCAAGGATAAAAAATTGGCCGAACAGCTATTCCCTAAAGAGGCGCTTAACAAAATCAAGACGGACCTCGAAAAGGAACAGAAGCCAAAATCCAAGAAGAACTGAATGCCTTTGTTCATGCACCAATCATCACATAAAAATACCCCTGTGTCAAGTAAATAATCACGCCAAAAAGAGCTTGACATAGTCAGTGAGATTGTGTAAAACCCCACTTGTGTTTCGGGTTGTATCGTTAGATTGCGACTTGGTACTTGAGATGCCGGACCGTCAGGGGATGGTCAGAGATGCAGGGAAGGAAATTGCGAAGTTGCTCGGGCTGCGGAAGTCTTTATTGCATTTTGCCCGTTGGACGGGTTGGCTCAACCATTCAAGTTGGGCGACAACTCTGTGAGTAGGTAACTCAGTGAAAGCCAGGATCCCGGTGCAATTCCCGTTATATTCTGGCTCGGAGCCTGAGGGGAGGACGGGATTCGCATTCGCGTATAAGTTGCATCCGCAAAGGAGGCGGACACAAATGGACTCAAAATCTAAACCCAACCTGACGGGCGAGAACTCCCGTCGGGACTTCCTGCAGAAGCTCGGGGTGCTCGCCGCAGCGTCAGGCTTGGCGGCAAACGCCGCCCCCCAGGAGCCGGCAGTGGAGCAACCGCCCATGCCCATGGTGCGGTTCGGTAAGCATATGGTCTCCCGCCTAATTATGGGAATTAACCCCGTCGACGGCATGTCGCACCTGTCCCAAATGATTGATGTGGAGATGGCTGCCTGGCACACGCCTGAACGGATGGTGCAGATCTGGAAGCACTGTGAAGAATTGGGCATCAACTGCATGGAACAAGCCGAGGATCGCATCGCTAAGTACAATGCGGAACACGGCGGCAAAATGCTCTTTTCCTGCGCCCCCCCGGTGGAGTTGGGCAAGGACGGGAGCTGGATTGATCCCACACCGACCGTCAAGACCACGGCGGCGCTCGGACCCATAGCCATTCACCACCCTGGCTACGGCGAGTCTGGCACAGACGCCATGTGGCGAAAAGGTCAGCTCAACAAGGTTCGGGAATTTTGCAAAATAGTGCGCGATACCGGTGTTCTGGTGGCTGTCACCAGCCACCGGCCGGAAGTGTTCATGGAAATCGAGTCCCAGGACTGGGATGTGGATTTTTTCCAGACGTGCCTGTACAAGTACGGTCGCACCAAGGCGGAATGGGAAAAGGCATTCCCGTCCAACCCTGAAATGATGCCCGCCGAGTTTGGCTACTCGAGGGAAGGTGCCTCGCCGCACTGGGGCGGAGATATGTCCTTCGTTCGCGGCGACCCGCCAGAAATGTTCAAAGTGATCAAGCAGACCAAAAAGCCTTGCTGGGTGTATAAGATCCTGGCTTCCGGCCGGCTTTGCGAGACGCAGGATTTCGTGGAGGCGAGGTTTAAGGAGGTTTTCGCGAACATCAAGCCGACCGATGCCGTGGTGGTCGGGATGTACGACAAATATATCGACCAGTACGCCATGAACGCCGAGTACGTGCGCCGCTACGGGTCGAACACCGGAATATCGTGAAGTTGCACCACTGGAGGGTGCGCTAACCGTCGGGAGGTTCCTTAGGAGTTCAGCGGTAGCGGTCAGTGCGGCCACAGCGTGGGGGCAACCCACCGATCAGGCCAAATTGGATCGCATCGCGGTGATGAGTTACAGTTTTGATTCGGTCGTCAAGTGGGGCGCGCATGCGGCCGATCCGCGTCGTACCATCGACATCCTGGATTTTCCCGCAATAATCGCCCAACGATACGGCGTCCATCATGTGGAAATTCAGCACGCTTACTTCGTTCGACCGAGCCCGACTTCCTGGAGGAGTTCCGTAACCGGCTGAAGGAAGCCAAATCGCAGATGACGCAACTCGTCCTGAAGCTCGGCGAGCTGAACGTTTCGTCTCCGGGTCCTGTGCTTTGGATGGAGACGATTGACTTGACGAAGCGATAGACCGACCGTGCGGTGACCCTGGGCTGTCCACGGGTGATGCTGAACCAGGGTACGCTTGCGCCCGACGTAGCTTGTAGGGGGACGGCTTGCCGTCCCCAATGGGCGCGGGTAGGGCAAGCCCTACACCTACACATATCCAAAGCAGGTGCTGTGAGCCATGGAAAGCAGGAGTGCCAGAATAAGGCGCCGTACGTTTCTTCAAGCGGGCCTGGCTGCCACGGCGGCCGGCTATGCGATCTCATGTGCCAAAAGCGGGTCCGGCGCCTGGCGCTTCTTCACGGAGTCCGAAGCGCAGACGGTGGAAGCCGTCTCGGCACAACTCATCCCCGCTGACCGCGACCCTGGTGCCAAAGAAGCCTGCGTGGTTAACTACATTGATATCCAGCTCACGCGGCCATTCAAAAAGCACCAGCGCACCTATCGCCAAGGCATCGCCGCGCTGGACGCCGCCTGCCGGGCCAAGTACGGCAAACGATTCGTCGCCTTACCTCCGGAAGCGCAAATCGACGCGTTGAATGCGCTCGAAGAGAGTTCACCGTCATTCTTCCAGTTGATTCTGGCCCACACCCGGCAGGGATTCTACGGTGACCCGCGCCACGGCGGCAATCGCAACACGGTGAGCTGGAAAATGCTCGGTCTGCCGTACCCGCCGATCCGCGGCCAGCAGAGCTACGACGAGCTGAAGGCCGGGTGACCCATGGCCCTCAAGCGAGTGGATGCTGTGGTTGTCGGAGCAGGCGCGGGCGGCGGCGTGGTGGCCAAAGAACTCGCCACCGCCGGCCTGCGCGTGGCGCTGCTCGAACGCGGCAAGTGGTATTCGCCGGCCGACTGCCGTAAGGACGATCTCTACAATCAGCGCACACAAGTGCTGGGCGCGAAGTTCGGTCCTGACGACGAGCGCAACCCCCGCGTGCTGGTGGAGCAAGACGGGCGCGAGACCATTGTCGTCGCCAGCGACGGCGGATACAGCAACAACGCAGCCTGCGTGGGAGGCGGGACGTTCAGCTATGGCGCCATGGCGTGGCGCTACATGGAGAAGGACTTCCGCATGCGCTCGACGTATGGCGCGGTGGAGGGAAGCACGCTCGAAGACTGGCCCATCGACTATTCCGATCTTGAACCTTATTACGAGAAAGCCGAATGGGAACTGGGCGTCTCGGGCGACGTTACGAACAACATCTTCCAGGCGCCGCGCAAGAAGCCTTTGCCGATGCCGCCGCTTGCGCCCAACAAGGAATATCAGATTCTGTTCCCGGCCGCCAAACGCCTGGGTCTCCATCCCTTCGACATTCCGATGCTGCGCAACACGGTTCCTTACAACGACCGCCGGTCGTGCATGCGCTGCCGCTGGTGCGTGGGATTCGCGTGCGAGGTAAGCGCGCGGACGGGCACGCACAACACCGTCATCCCCGCCGCTCTGGCCACCGGGAACTGCGATCTCCGGACGGAATGCATGGTGAAGGAGATCCTCCTGGACAGCCAGGGCCGTGGCGCCGGAGTGGCGTATTTCGACGCCCACGGCCGCCTTCAGGAACAACCGGCCGGATTGGTGATCGTGTGCGGAGGCGCCATCGAATCTGCCCGCTTGCTTCTGAATACGAAGCACCGGCTGTTCCCCAACGGCTTGGGGAACCGGTACGACTGGGTAGGGCGCAACCTGCAGTCGCACTCTTACTCGGGCGCCACCGGCCTATTCGACTACGATACCTACGACGACTTGGGGCCGGGCGCCTCCATCGCCGTCTGCGACTACAACCACGGCAACCCCGGTCTGGCCGGCGGCGCGATGCTGGCCAATGAGTTTATCCGCTTGCCTTACCAGTTCATGGCTCAGGTTCCGCCCTGGGTGGCGGAGTGGGGGCAGGAGCACAAAGAGTTCGTCCGCAGCGCTTTCAAACGGACTATTGCCATTCTGGGTCCCGTACAGGAGATGCCCCTATTCGATGCTCGGGTTCAAATTGACTCCAAGGTCAAGGATTACTGGGGCATCCCCGTGGCCCGTCTTTCCGGCGGCCGCCACCCACACACCATTGAGATCGGAAGGTTTATCGCCGGAAAAGCGGAGGCTTGGCTGAAGGAGGCGGGCGCCATCCACACGTGGAAGCGCGTGCCTGGGAGATCACTGAGCGGCGGCCAGCACCAGGCGGGTACGTGCCGCATGGGCGCGGATCCGAAAACTTCCGTGGTAGATAGAAACTGCAAACTCCACGATATAGATAATATCTATATGATTGATGCCAGCGTCCATCCGAATAACGGCGGTTTTAACCCGGTCCTGACCATCCTGGCCAACGCTTACCGCGCCTCGGCCAACCTGGTCAAATCCTGGAAGAGCTCGGCGGTGCGGTCGTGAAAAGAATCCTCCTCATCGCTCCCTTAGTCGCCGTGGGCTTGACGCTGATGGCTCCGGGAACGTCTCTCTACTTTGAAAGCGGCGGCGGCAAGCGCTGCACGGCCTGTCACGAAATGCGGCCGGTGTACGACCTGTGGAGCAACTCCAGCCACCGCAACATCGGGTGCGAGAAGTGTCATGGTTGGGCGCTGACCACGGATATTCCGTTTCATACGAACAACGCGGCGCGCGCCTACGCCCACCTCCGCGGCGACCTGCCCGAGCGGATCCGTCTTGGAAACCGCTTCGTGCTGGCTATGGTGTCGCAGTGCGGGAGTTGCCATCGCCAGGAATACGCCTCCTGGCTGTCCGGCCCGCACAGCGCGACCTACGCGCGAATTTTCCTGGATAAGAAGCACAACACGGCAAACATGCTGATCGACGATTGCCTGCGCTGCCACGGTATGCACTTTGCAGACGGAGTCGCGGCGCTGGTCAGTCCGATCGACCGCAACGGCCCTTGGCGTTTGATCCCGGAAGACCTGGCGGATGCCCCTTCGATGCCGTGTACCGCCTGCCACGAAATCCACCGGGAAGGCCAACCCTTGAACAAGTCCGGTGCCAAAGGCAGCGTGCCCGGGCCCGCGCAGGAGCTCATGCGCCCGGCGCTTGCTCTCTACGACCGACGCACCCAGCAGTATGTGCCCGTCAGGGAATTGCCGCTGCCCGCGATGATGGAAGGGAACCGCATGGTCAAGCTGAGCATGGACCAGCGGCAGGCGCTGTGCTATCAGTGTCACGCGCCGATTTCCACCATGCAGGTCGGGAGCGGGGACGACCGCACTGGAATCGGCGTTCACGAAGGCATCAGTTGCCTCGCCTGTCATGCGGAACACGGCGAGCGGACGCGGGCGTCATGCGCGACCTGCCATCCCAAGATGTCGAACTGCGGCCTGGACGTGGAGAAGATGGATACGACGTTCGCCTCATCGCGCAGCAAACACAACATTCACTGGGTAAAATGCGCGGACTGCCACACCAAGGGAGTCCCGAAGAAGAAGTTGGCGACGGTGGCGTTGGCGCAGTGAATGTAGGCGAGTGAATGTAGGCGTGCCATAGGCGATGGAAGCATGATAAACTATTGTGGGTCTGCAATTCTGAATAGTTGCTAAGCCCGTCCGCTAACGGGCACCCGGAAATCATGAAAATGCCGTAGCCCGGCATGCCGCCCTAAAGGGCGACGCTACAATTCAGGCACGATGCTTCTCAAAGCAGGAGATGAGACGATGAAATCAACCAAGTATCTTCTCGCGTGTGCGGGCGTGCTTCTCAGCCTGGCGGTGGCTGCCTACGGGCAAGAGACGACCTCCGTCACACTCTCGAACCAGACGATCACGGTGAAATCCTCTGGTGTACCGACCGGTAACCGCGTGGCCGGAACCATTCACACCGACGCGAATTTGGCGTTCAAGGGTTTTAGCATTCCCAAGGGCGATTACTCGATCTACGTTCTGACAGAGGGTGTGCGATGGCAACTCGCTGTCAGCAGGGCAACCATTGCGAACGCCGCGACATACGACCCGAAGCAAGACCTGGGTCGCGTGTCAATGCTGATGGTGAGGCCTCAGGGGCCGCCGGCTTCCTGCAAAATGACGCTTTCAAAGATCGCGCCCCTAGCAGCCCAGTTACAAGTGGTGTGCAACGATAAGGCAGCTACCGCAGCCTTCCGCCTCGACCGGGGCGCCAACGACTCGGAATGGTAGAGTGATGGCTGGCAGCCCCGTAAGGGGTGGTGAATGTGGCGCACGGTGCCAGAAGGTGTGAAAGAATCGAGGCTGTCATGCTGAGCGAAGCGAAGCATCTGCATTTAACAAACAACTGCAGATTCCTCGATCCGCTCGGAATGACAGGCGTGGTATTTTGTATTCTGGTACTTATTTCCGCGACCGTCCTCCCCGCCGCTGAAAACCCTCCCAATCCGAAGGTTCAGTCCCTTCTGAGCTGCATGACCTTGGAAGAAAAGTTGGCGCTTGTCCATGGCGTCCGCGACCCGGAAGAGCGGGGGCAGGCGGGCTACTGGCCCGGGCTGCCGCGCTTGGGCATTCCGCCGCTGCGCTTGGCTGACGGCGCCGGCGGCATCAACGTCAATCATCCAACCACCAGCCTGCCCGCACCCGTCGCGCTGGCCGCCACGTTCAGCGTACAGGCCGCGCGCCTTTACGGCGTGCTCATGGGGCGCGAAGCCAAGGCGCTCGGTGAGGACGTCCTGCTGGCGCCGCATGTCAATATCGTTCGAGATCCCCTGTTCCGTCGAAACCACACGTCCCTGAGCGAAGACCAGTATCTCAACGCACAGTTGGCCTCCTCCGAGATCGCCGGCATCCAGAGTGAGGGCATCATGGCCCAAGTGAAGCACCTGGCCGGTTACAACGGTTCCGACAGCGTCTGGATCGACGAGCGGACGCTGCACGAAATCTACCTGCCTGCTTTCCAGGCCGCGGTGGAAGCCGGCGCGGCATCGGTGATGTGCGCGTACAACCGGATCAATGGCCCCTGGGCGTGCGAGAACGCCGATCTGCTCAGCGGCATCCTGCGGGGAGCTTGGGGCTTCGCGGGCTTCGTGACTTCAGACTGGGGCGCGGTGCACAGTCCGCAGGCAATCACCGAAGGTCTGGATTTGGAGATGCCCGGCCGCGAGATCGCCGGACGCCCGGGCGGGCCGCAGTTCACCGATGCGCTTAAAGCCGCCGTCGAGACTGGCGCGATTCCGGTTTCGGCCATCGACCAGGCGCTGGCGCGCATCCTGGTGCAGATGGACCGCTTCCATCTTCTCGACGTGAAGCCACCCGCGCGGCCGCGCACGATCAACGTCGAAGCGCATGCGAAGCTAGCGCGCCGCATCGCCACGGAGGGCGCTGTGCTTCTCAAGAACGACGCGGGCGCGCTCCCGTTGACCGCAGAGGATTTGGCGTCACTCGCCCTGATCGGCCCCACGGCCGGACAGCTTGCCGCTGGGTTTCTGGGCGAGCGCGCCTACGGTTTCGAGGACCGTCTCGTATCGCCGCTCGACGCTTTTCGGCGGCTCTCCCCGCGAGCCATGATCGCCTACTCTGCCGGCGTCGACCTGACCGGCGTTGTAATCCCGGGCTCCGCGCTCTCTCACGATGGGCGGCCGGGGCTGCTCCGCCAGCCGGGCGCCGGGGAATCCGGACCGGCCCAGGTTGACCAGGCGGTGGATTTCCAAGGCCCAACGGGGCTCGCCTCCGACGCGGACTATTCCTGGACGGGAGCACTCACCGGGCCCGAGGCTGGGGATTACACGCTCATGGTGCAGCCGGCTTTGACGGGCGGGTCCGATGGCGGCGGCACGGTAGCCATAGACGGCCGCCTGGTCGCAAGGACCGGCGGTCCCGGCTTCGGTGGGAGCGGCATGGTGACGAAGAAATGGTCGAGTTTGCTCCCCACGACTGACGAACGGGACAACGGCATTGGAACGATCCGGTTGACCGCTGGTCCCCACCAGATCGCCCTCACCGCGAACTCCATCGGCCAAGGGCCCCTGAGCATCCGTTTCTCCTGGATCACGCCGCAGTTTCGCCGGGCGCGCATTGACGCTGCCGTCGCCGTGGCGAGAGCCGTGCGGACAGCCGTGGTATTCGCCTGGAGCGGGATGGGAGGCTCGTTTTCGCTACCCGAGGATCAGGACGACCTGATCGAGAAGGTCGCGGCGGCGAATCCCAGGACGGTCGTGATTCTGAATACTGGCGGCCCGGTTGCGATGCCCTGGAGGGACAAGGTACGCGCCATCCTCGAAATGTGGTACCCCGGCCAGGAAGGGGGCTGGGCGACGGCGGACCTAGCGCTCGGACGTGCGAACCCCGGCGGCAGGCTGCCCGTCACCTTCCCCGCGAAACTGGAGGACACTCCAGCCCGAGCGGCCGGACATCCGGAACGTCTCGGTCCGCCCCGGCAGCCGCCCGCTCCAGGCGGACCGATCCCCGTCGCGCCCCCGGTGACTTATTCCGAAGGCATCGCGGTGGGCTACCGATGGTACGACCAACAACAGATCGAGCCGCTGTTCCCGTTCGGGCACGGGCTATCCTACACCCATTTCGAATACTCCGGGCTCGCCGTGTGGCAAGTCGCGAACGGCTTCGATGTGACATTCACGGTGCGCAATACCGGCCCGAGGGCCGGCACGGAGGTGCCACAAGCTTACGTGGGACCTGTGGAGAATCCGCCCGTTCCGATGGCTCCAAGGTCTCTCGTTGGCTTCCGTCGCATCACACTCGCGTCAGGGCGTTCAGCCAGCGTAACGGTCCATGTTGATCCTAGGCAACTGTGCTACTGGTCGGCGGATACTCACGGGTGGACGACCGCCCGTGGAAGCCGGAAGATTTTCGTGGGTGCTTCCTCCCGAGACATCCGGCTTCAGGGGACACTCGCTCGTTGACTATCGCCGTGTAGCCCAGCTTCAGCTACTCCAACTTTGCGCCACTTAACAACCTGCCGGCGTTCGACGGGTATGTGACTGGGCGGCGAGTTCATTCGAGCGAGGCATGGGGAAACGAAATCGCCTGGGATTTGAAAGCGAGGATCGATCGATGACCTCTCATTTTCGCTGAAACACCCATACGCTTGACCTGTAACCACCGTCGCTGAGTATTTCAGCATCGGACCGGGTTTTCTGTACCAAGAGGGTTTCCTCAATCCGTCGATAATGAACGGCCACACGACGGGACATGGAGGCGCGACAGCGCCTCGCCCTGATCACAATAATCCCTGGGGCAAACTAAAGAGGGCGGTCGGCCAGTCCGAAGGTTGCACTACGATCTTCACGGGCGCTTGCCAACAGATACGGACTCGGAGCGTTAACCCGGTTTTCTCACGAGCCTTTTGAGCGTGGCTTTGAGCGTGATGAGAATGACAAGTGTGACCGACTTTGAGTCTAATTTGCTCAAACAGCGTCTGTGGAAAACCGTTGTGGTTGAGAGGCCCCTATTTGGCCTTTCTCTCCACTGAAAACATCTATAACGGCGTCGGCTTTGTCAAGCGACACCACTGCGCTAGCGTGCCGGGCGCGGGGTCAAGGGCGAGCGCGGTGAGTTCATCGAAGACCCTTGACGCCGCGCCCCGCACGCACACCATGGAGTTAGGACGAAGCGCGGTTCGTAGAATCGCGCTTCGTCCTTAGAGGAAATCTTGAGGCTCGTCTCGACCAAGGCCCGCCCCCAGAATCCTGCGGTGGGATGCCGGTCCCACCTGCCATCTAGGCGATCTTCACGACCATGATTCGTTGTTCAAACTCCCCGCCTGCCGCAGGGAGGCCCAGCGCCCAATCAAAGGGCCGATGGACTCGCGTCCACCCTTGTTTTCACCGGGCTGCCGGGCGTGCGAACCGGCGGCGCATAGTTGGCCTGACGGCACAGCATCCCGTACAGCCGCACCGCCAGCTTGCGAGCGATGGCCACTTTCGCCACCGCCCCACAGCGCCGGAACTTCAAACGGTAATAAGCTCGGTGCAGCTCGGCATCGTGCCGAGCGGCACTGTGCGCCGCTTCCACCAGCAGCCAGCGCAGCATCGTGTTGCCTTGCCTGGAGATGGCGCCCAGGCGCTGACGGCCGCCGCTGGAGTGCTCACGTGGATTCAGACCCAGGTAACTCACCACCTGCTTGGAACGCCGGAAGCGTTCCACCGGACCCAGGGTCAGGACGAAGGCCAAGGCGACGACGGGTCCTACCCCGGGATGGGTCATCAACCGCCGGGCCTGGGGATGCGCTTGGGCTTGCTGCTCGATGGCGGGGTCCAGTTCTGCGAGGCGAGCCCCCAGGTCGTGGAGCAGCTCCAGCAACGCCTGGCGCCGCCGACTGGCCCAGGGTCCCAGGCGCAGCTTTTCCAGTTCCTGCTGGCCGCGTATGCTCCACAGCTTGCGGCCTCGGCACAAGCCCTGGTTCATGGCCAGGGCGTGCAACTGGTTCTTCACTGCCGTGCGCCTCTGCACCAGCTTGTGCCGATGCTTGAGCAGTTGCCGCAAGTCGCGCTCCGTCGCCGAGGGAATCCACAGGCGCGGGAAACGATCGCTGCGCAGCAACTCCAGCAGATGCGCGGCATCGCGCGGGTCGGTCTTCTGCCGGCGGACCACTTGGGCACGGATCTGGGCGGCATCGCCGACCCACCACTCATGTCCCAGTTCGGCCAGCAGTCGCTCGAACCACTGGGTGTGTCCGGTGGCTTCGATGCCCACGCGGGCAGGCGTCGGCAGGTGGGCGTAAAATCTCCGGGCCTCACCGTTCTCATGCTCCAGCCGACGCTCCACGAGCTCTCCCGTCTGCGTATCGAGCATCGCTACATTTTGGTAGCGCGTATGCAAATCACATCCGATAATCAACATCTTCGGCTCCTTTCTTCCGGGCTAGCCTTGGTCGATTCCCATCCCCAAGTCTACCCGGTTGCGAGGAGCCGACGCCGTTATCTAATCAAAGCGGTTGGAAACAGCAATTGGCCTACTCTGCCTTTCTATGTCGGTGATGGCTGAGTGCCTGCGCAGCCGCTTCAACTCCGCACGGGAAGCTGCTGCAGCTGCCTCCATATCCTTTCCCACAGCTCGGCATCGGGATAACCGCCCGCCAGCGCGATCCAAATCTTGCGTACCGTCACTCGGATCAGGGCCCCGATCTTCAGTATCTTCAGTCGTATCGTCATCACTTGTGCCTGGGCGAACTCTGTCCCCTTCAGGCCCAGCCGACGCAGTGCCTCCGGCAACAGATAGGTGATGGAGGAAAAGTAGAGCCGCACCTGGTTGCTGCGCAGCAACGCCGTGCTGGTGCGGTCTTCGATATTGGGCGTGTTCTTCAGCGTCAAGGTCGCGATCCAGCCTCGCCTTGACAATTCCGCCGCCACAAAGTATTCGCCTGCAACGCCGGTAATGTTGTAAACAGCCCTTGAATTGGCATCGGTGGGATTCTGGGTGACGCTCATGGTGACTATTCTCCCAAGCGAAGCATTGGTGCCGGCCAAATATACCACACATCCCCCCGTCTAATCGCAGTTCCAGCAGACCCGTCCCGCCGGTCATCAAGAAATGCGGATTTTCGCCTGCATTTTCGGTGGCGAAATTCTCTTGCCACCAGTCTGTGTTGGAGAATCACGACCGCCCGCATGGAACTCAGGCATAACGGGAGGCCACTTTTGGGGGAATTCTCAGGATATGTTGTGGAGAGACACGCGGTAAGTGGCTAGGGCGGGCTCCCTTTGATCCAGGGGAAACGGCATCCCCCTTTCCGTAATGCCCTCCGTTGATTGCTTTCCTTACTGAGATAGCGCCTACTCGTAGGTCCAGCCGCAAGCCTCAGCGACTTTCGGCAAATGAACACTTAGGCCTCGGACATCGAACCTCGCCACTTGCGGGCTACTATCGAACGGCGTGAACTCAAAAGTCAACGTATTGGCACTAGCGATTTTCTTGGCGAAATCAGTACGTGACGTAGATACAACCTCGGCGCCCAACCCCGACACCCAATCCTCGGCAAAAAGTGCTTTATGATCGGTAGACTCTCCCCACTCGCCTTGTTGTGGAGGGTTATCATCTAGGCGAATCCGAGCGGTGTGAGAATCCTTTGGCCCGCCATCGTAGTCCTCCTCGATGCTGGCAGCCATGCCGGTCACCACATAAACGTCGGTCTTCTTTTCCTTGCAGCGCACGATCAGGGACGGCGTTAGCATTCCGAGAGGCCCCTCGATCTGATTTTCTGCGTCCAGCATTACGTATACTTCCTTTGAATCGTCCATGGGGGATCGGCCTTCTGTAACGCGCCACTTATCGGCTGGAGACGCTGGAGGCGGGGCCGAAACTGTCGGCAATTTGCGGTCGCGATGGGTAAGGATTGACTTCCCGATAAAGCCACATAAAACCACAGCTGCTAGTACTGCCAAGGCCACGACCCAGCTCCTGAAAGAGACAGGCCGGTTGACCGGCGGTGCCTTGGCCAGCTCTACTTGGGTTACTCCACAAGAACTGCAATAGGTGGACTCAGGTGGTAGCCGCTTACCGCATTTCACGCAAAACTTGCTTGGCTCGCCTTGCATCTCGGCAGTAGTGGCCTTACGCCGCTCATGGGCTGCTTGCCGTAACGCCTGAATTCGAGGCACAAGCGAGTCGTCGTGCGTGGCCTTGAATTGCTCTGTCAGCGCTTGGGCCTCTTTGAGCAAATCCTCGGGCGTCATGCTTTTCCATTTGTCCTGTTCAATTGCGCCGCTCATCCCTCAGACCTCCGCAATTTGGTACTAATAGTACTCTTAGTAACATTGTTAGGCAACGAAATATCCCTGATACAGAGAGGCATGAAACGAACAGTTCAGGTCAACGTAAAAATGACGGAAGAGGATTTCACCCTATTGCGAAAAGCCGCCGAGCAGAAGTGGCCGGACGCTGTTATGACCAATTCCGGTATCGTGCTGGCGCTCGCACGAATTGCGGCGCGGGAGATTCTCGGCAGGAAGGCACGCTAGGCTGATCCATGGAAGTGACGCCTATCAGTCTTCTTTCGCCGCACAAACGTTCTCAACCGTTCCTGCAGATGGTTCATTCTGGATTGGAGGGCTTTCTTGGCCGCCGCGTCTTTGGTTATCTCCATCGACATCTCCACAGACTTTATGTGCTGCCCTATTGTTCTGCCGGACCTTCTCTCCCGCCTGTGCCGCCTGTCCGGGTGGTCCCTGCGAATATGGGCGATTGCGTCCTTTACCGCATCAGCGGGTACGAACATTCCGGCGATCAATAGAATCCCGACGATGAGGGCGACTGTCAGTTCCATAGATCACACTCGCTTGCGAGGATCACCGTGGGTTTGAACCCAATCGAGGAAGGCCGCTACGACTTTGGGGTCGAACTGAGTGCCGGAGCAACGGCGGATTTCGGCAACTGCGTCATCGAAACTGCAACTGAGGGCTATCCTGTAGGGTTGGTCCGTGACCATAACGTCGAAGGCGTTAGCAACCGCGACGATGCGTGCTCCTAACGGTATATCGTTCCCCTTGAGCCCTCGGGGATAGCCGGTCCCATCAAACCTTTCGTGGTGCGCCAGAACGATCTCAGCCGCAGGCGCGAGGAATGGAATATGGCAGACCAGTTCGTATCCGATGCGCGAGTGGGTCTGCATCACGTCGGCTTCTTCAGGCGTCAACTTGCCTGGTTTATTTAAAATCGCGTCCGGGATTCCGATCTTGCCGATATCATGCAAGTAGGAGCCACGATTGATCTGGGTTAACTGCTCGGGCGTGCAGTTCAACGCTTTCCCAATTTCCAGGCAGTAACGGGCCACACGGTCCGCATGTTGCTTTGTTCCATTGTCCTTCAAAGCCATGGAAGCCCCGAGCGCCTTGAGCATCTTGCCGTAAGTTGCCTGGCTCTCGTCGTAGGGCTGCTGGATGCTGGTGAGGGCGGCCTGTAATTGTTGAGTCCGCTCCCTGACCATATTCTCAAGGCGCTCGCGATAACCCTCACTTCCGATGGATTCGGCCGCCGGTAGTCCGCTATCGGACTCGATCAACTGAATCAAAGCATCCACGACTTTCGGGTCGAACTGGGTGCCTCGGCAGCGGCGCAATTCGCCCAGGGCCTCTTCCACAGGGCGGGCACGCCTATAACGGGTGCTTCTAATCATGCACTGGAAAGCCTCCGCCACACCCACGATCCGCGCCCCCAGCGGAATCTGGTCCCCTGCGAGCCCCTCTGGGTAGCCCGTGCCGTCGATCCGCTCGTGGTGGTAGCGGACAATGCGCTCAACAGCTGGCACCTTCAGAGGTTCCAGTATCTTCGCGCCCCAGGCCGCGTGGCTCTTTATCAGGTCGAACTCGGTGGAGGTCAGGAACAAGGGCTTGTTGAGGACTTCTTCCGGGACGTGGATTTTGCCGATATCGTGGACAATGCCCGCCAGCTTTATGTCTTCGACTTCGGCCTGAGATAGTCCCATCTGCTGGGCCATCTTGGCCGACCATGTGGACACCTCCGCAGAATGGTGCTTTGTGTAGGGGTCCTTCGCCTCGATTGCAATGGCGAGGGCAGTTATCACGTCCCACAGAGGTCTCATTCTCTGTCCAGACTCTCCGCCCAGTGGATCAAGTTTCGTGTCCGTTCCCATCTTCTTCTCCTTCAACCGAGATGCGCCGACGAAGCGACCCGCCTGATGATCTGAATCCTATTCCCGAAGTTACGATTCTACAGATCATCCCCCTCTTACGAGGTTTTCGAGCTCAACGTATCCTACGCCTTTACTCTCCTGGCCGTCCGGGAACTTGCAGAACCACAGGTGGCCTTGAATCGCGATTCGATATCCTTTTCTGTTTTCGTATATGGCGTAGTCAGCGCCGACCTGCACCAAGTCGAAGCCGACCTCTTTCAGGTAGGTGTCACAAAGACCAGCGATTGTGGCTGCTTTCTGCTCGTCTTCCGGGCGAAGGGGGAAGGGCTTTCCGTCGGCTTTTGCAAACGGCGAGTCCACTTTCTCAACTCCTGCCGTGCTATGGTTTCTGCCAACGTTTCTTATCCGATGATCTAAATTCTATCCCCGAGAGTGCGACGCTTGAAATCGTACTAAAGTAAGGTGTCCAGGTCGCCAGTAACGCCCCGCATACCGCGAACGGTTCCCGCCGCCCGCTCTCCAGGTCCGAAGTTAAGCGATATAGTATTGTTACGACTGATAATGACGAAAATAGACAGATTACTAACTTATGGACGGGGAGGGCGTTTTAAAGGCCGAAATTTCGCGTTTCAAGCCGTTTCTAGGCCCCTCCGACCACCCGGATAAGGCAACCGTATAGGCACTTCCGCTAAGTCCTTTAGTTTCAATGAGTTCATTTTCGGGCCTTTTGGACATGCCCTTTCTCAACGTTCTAAGGCCGTCCCCGGCGTGTTCGGCGATTTTGACCCTCTTAAATTGGACATTTGAGCTGTTCTGGGCCGGAATCGGCCGCTCCAAGTCTAAAACGTAGCCTATACCCAAAGGCAACTGTGTAGCTTAGGCATAGGCTACTGCTGGTACGGCCCGGTCAGTGCACAAGCGTGGCGACGGATACTGTTTTCCAGCGCCCCGCACCGGAGTTGCCTCGTGCCGCCCACAGAAGTACTATGTGGCTTCGCATGCGTGGTGCCAAGGTGTTGGTGCCGCCGGAGGCACCCAAGCCGGAGCGACAAAAACCGCTTGCAAATGAGTGGAACGTAATTAATAGGAGTCTGTGTGTTTCGGCGAATTTCGCAACATCCGACAGCAATGCTGATTGTGAGCACTGGATTTTCACTTGCCCTGAGCTTCGGGACCCCCTTTCTGATGGTGCGATGGACACAGCCGGGCACGGCACTCACACTGTTCTTGCTTGGAGCAATACTATTGACTTTGATCCTACCATTCGCATTGGTGATCCTCTCGATTGTTTTCGCATTTTCGCGACATCCAGCCCGCGCATCACGTCTGCGATTTGTGGTGTGCGCATACGTGTTCATGATTTTTATCTTTGCGGGCCTTTATTTTGTATTTACATTCTATGCTGACCTCAGGTATGCCGTTGACTCATACGGTTATTACCGCGCATCCGGTCAGTGGATCGGAAACGCGCGGGATGCACATCTTCGCCCATATTCACGTATGCCACGAGCATTCGTAGGTTTCAATGAGCACCTTTGGGGCACTATATATGATGAGCAGCAAATCTTCCCTCCTGTGACATTTGGCAAGCAAGACGATCCCGAACTTGAGCTGGCTCGACTAGCGCAGGTGGATTCCGACCGAGTCATTGTTTTTAGACGGAGCGCTGTACTTGAAGTTCTATCGGACTGTCTGCATCTTAGCGTGATGACGCTGGCCACTGTCGGATACGGCAATCTTGCGCCTACTACCTGGTACGCCAAGCTCGCGACGGATGTGGAGGCCTTGTCTGCCCCTAGTTTTTGAGCAGCACGAAGCATCTGACCAACAGGGCTACGCGACGGAAGCAACCGTAACC
>JBAVYG010000471.1:0-3151 GCA_049698675.1 Terriglobia bacterium | reverse complement strand
CGGTGTTGGCCACCACCACCTCGTAAGCATGGCGGCGCGCTTCCGATTCCAGACTCCGGAAAATGTCCAGGAAAAACGGGTTCTCCAGATTGGAGACGATCATACCCAACGTGCGGCTTCTGCCGCCTGCTAAGGTTCGAGCGTGGATATTGGGATGATACTTGAGATCTTGAACCACTTTCAGGACACGCGCTTTGGTGGTGTTCCTAACCGGACCGACTTCGTTAAGGACGCGAGAAACCGTAGCAATGGAAACCTTGGCTCGCTTGGCGACATCTTCCAGTTTCATGTGGGAGTCGGACCTCGCAACAGGGGATGATCATAGGCGAAAAGTGAAAGCGCTTCGCTAGAACTAAACGTCTGCGTAAGATTAGCATAAAAGCCTGCCGCAAGGCTATTCCCTGCTGGTTTCAGTCCGTTTGCAGCAGTTCCCTCCGCCATTATAACGCCGCACCCGGCCCGCGCTTCCCGAGAAGCCCGCCATGGGGAGCCAAAGAGGTTACAATCTGAAATGAGATGGAGCGAAGGAAGTTCGAGGCACTCGTTGCGCAAGCCCTGCATGGCCTGCCCAAGGCGTTTCGTGAGAAGCTCACCAATGTAGCGATTATGGTGGAAGACCTGCCGCCGGAGCAAGCGGAGAGGGGAGGATTGCTGCTGGGGCTGTTTCACGGCATCCCGCGTACGGAGAAGAGCGTCTTTTACTCCAGCCCCCCGGACCGGATTTTTCTTTACCAGCGAAACATCGAGGCGGTTTGCAGCAACGAGGCGGAGGTGCGCCGGCAGATCCGCGCAACGCTGCTCCACGAAGTGGGGCACTATTTTGGGCTCAGTGAAGACGAATTGCGCGGGGTGTGAACAACAGGTGTCAGGTGCCAGGTTTCAGGAGGCGGATGGAAGGACACAACACGGCTGCAACTCCAACTTTCGAATTCGGGTTCATTCCGTATTTCCCGTTTCGCAAGGGCACTCATCCCCGGTGAATACGGCTATGGCAAAGGTTGAATGGTGGCATTGACCAGGAATGGATCATTGAATTCAGAGAAAGTGAGACAGGGGATTTGTAATTATGGAGCCGGCGACCAGACTTGAACTGGTGACCCTCGGTTTACGAAACCGATGCTCTACCGACTGAGCTACGCCGGCACGACAGATAGAAAAATGCTCACCCGCGTCAGCGAAAATTCCCGCCGAGCCTGCGGGTGAGCATTTTCAGAGGAGAATAGAATGACGGACGCGCCCCGCCATCTAAACTCGGAACGAGTCTAAGAAAAACTTCCAAGCGATGTCAAGATAAATTTCAGGAATTTTCTTGTGATATAAGTCTTTAATTCTAAGTAACTTACACATGCAATTCGCGGGCAAAAGGGAGAATTCGAAGAAAGACCTGAATTAAGGAATTTATCCCTGATTTTTTGCTTTATGCTGCTGAAAATATTGATGTTAGCTCTACTGAAGGTTCAACCGAATGAGCCGGTCGGCATCCGGGTGTCCCCACTCCCAAGCGGGGAAGTATCTGGCTGTAATTCGTTGGGAAAGAACGATTAACACGCCACCAGCGATCCCTCCTCCGGCAAGAACCAAGGTCAGGAAGACGTTTCCCATAATAAGTTCGAACAACTGCATGCCTATCGTCTTGTCCCCAGGGTATTTCTCGTCCCAGCTCAACTGCTGCGTCACTTTGAACTGGTCCAACAACTTCGTCGCGGCGGCTTTGTTGTTAGCCTTAAGAGCCAAAAAAATAAACGACCCTTCTCTTCGCGCGTATAGAGTATTCGCTCCACGATCCTGATTTAAGCCGAGCAGATCACTCATCGCCCCGAAGCGGAGGCGGGCAATCTGCGGAGTGGGGTAGCTCAGCTCCATCATGGTAGATCGAGAACTGCCGACAAGGTATTCACCGACCTGAATCTCTGCGCCCTGGTCGAATCCTAACAGGTCGGTGCGGAAATTGGGCAGAACGCGCCGGGCTACTTCGGGGCCGATGATGTATTTCTCACTGCCAGGAATCAGACCCGAGAAAGGGAGAGGGGCAGGCAAGTTGGCCAAGAAATAGCCCGCCGGCCGAGTTCCCCCCACAAAAATCAACAAAGCGCGGAATTCGTTCTCGGAAAGCTGTGAGCCTTTGGGGCGAAGGAAACGGATGAAGCTACGTCCGCGCGCCATTAAGCTGACCTCCGGGCCCGTCATGGCAAGCTGGATGGCTTTTTCGGGATGCATGGACTCGTTCTGATAGTAGGTGAACAGGCCGAAGGCGGCGCTTGCATCGGCAGCGGGTTCCAGGACGACTTCCGCGCGCACCCTATCAAGCTGGTACGTGCGCACTTCGAACGATTTTACCCCGTACTCGCGTTCGACCGTCGGGTCTCCGCCGTATTTTTGGATTTCATCAACCCCCAGCCCTTGACTGGCTGCGAGTCGCCAATTGGCTGCGGGGACAAGAGGGATAACGGAAACATTCTGGGCACAAGACAGCGGACGGGCTGCACTGAGGGTTAGCACCGAGAGCGCGAAGGCTGAGACAAAACGCTTCATCATCCTCAAGGATATCAGAATTCCGCCCCGGTTTTCGATGCAGATCTGTCGGAGGCGGCACGCTGGACGACCTTGACCCCGCCAAGATTGTTCACATAATCCAGGATTCCCTCGTAGAGCGCTTCCGCAATCTTCTGCCGGTAGTCAGGGCGGCGCAGCGACTTTTCATCGCGGGGGTTTGTGAGGAAGGAGATTTCTGCCAGGACGGAGGGCATGTTGGCGCCGATCAACACCACGAAAGGCGCCTTCTTCACTCCCCGGTCGCGTTGTTTGCCGCTCAATTGAGAAGCGCGCCGGTAGATTTCCTTTTGCAACTGCCGGGCAAACTCCTCGGACTCTTCGATTTTTTCCGTCATCGCGATCTTCTTTATGAGGTCCTGGAGTTGGTGCACCGACTCCTGGGACGTCGCGTTTTCTCTTGCCGCCACCTCCAGAGCATCGGGACTGGAGGTGAAATTCAAATAGTAGGTCTCGATTCCCCGGGCGCTGCGGTCGCGGCTGGCATTGGCATGGATGGAGACGAATAAATCGGCAGCCTTCTCGTTGGCAATTGCGGTCCTTTCCTCAAGTGGGATGAAAGTGTCGTCGCTGCGGGTCATGACAACATCGCAGCCAACCT
>JBAVYG010000470.1:0-3219 GCA_049698675.1 Terriglobia bacterium | reverse complement strand
GGAACCAAGCCTACTGTAAGCCGCTCCTGCCAACAGGGCGCCGCCCAAGGTGACGCTCCTCTCGAGAAATGTACGGCGAGTTGTCTTGCGTCCGTTTACGGGCATAAAAGTAGCTAGGGTCTTCTTCAGGCGAGGGAGTCGGAGATCTTCTTACACCACTTACAGGCGGACGACCCTGCCCATTCTTACGGGCAGGCACTATTAATCTTGTAGCACGTCTTAGGCCAAATTGCCAGGGGTAGCAGGTTGAGCGTATTAAGGAGATGAGCTTGGCGATCAGCACCACCCCCTAACCCCCTCCTCAACTGAGGAGGGGAATCCCCCCGCACCACTCCCTAGTCCCCTCCTCAGTTGAAGAGGGGAGTCCCTATCACAAGTCACGCGCCTGAGAGCGAGCATTTGTTTGGAAGCTGACCAGATATGCTGCCGCGGCAAGCAAACCGGGGACGGTCACCTGAGGTGCATGGGGAAGTTTTTCGAAGCTGGCCGGGGGTGCATTTGATACCATTATCGCGGGGCAACCCACTGCCTGCGCCGCCAGCAAATCGCTTTCCGAGTCGCCAATGAGGAAGGTGTCCTCAAAGGTAAAGTGATGCTCGGCCTGGGCCTTAAGCAGCAGACCCGGCTTCGGTTTTCTGCACGGGCAGTCATCCTCTGCCCGGTGGGTGCAATAGTAAACACTGCGTATTCGTCCCCCTTGCGCGTCAACTTCTTTTACGAACTTACGCGTGATTTCCTGCAAGTCGGCGGCGGTCATCAGGCCCTTCCCAACTCCCGCCTGATTGGAGACGACGGTCACATGGTAGTTTCTTTCAGTCAGAAGGCGCAGCCCCGCAAGGGCGCCGGGCAGGAAAATAAACTTGTCCCAGCAGGTAACATAGCCGCCGACGATGCGCTGATTGATGACTCCGTCGCGGTCAAGCAGGACGAATCTCGGCATTCCCAGCATCCCCTCCGTCAGCACTCCTGCCCACTGGGTTAGGCCTCAAGCCTTCGCCTGACCTTCCCGAAGGAGATAGCGGCTTAGCGCATCCTGCCACGCTGGAAGGAGGCCAAGCCCTTCGCTTTCCAACCGCGTGTGGGCAAGTCGTGAATTTCGTGGGCGCGGAGCTGGCCGGTCTGAGGCCGAGGTGGGAATGGCAAAAACTCGAACCCGGCTCAGCGCTGCCTGCCGAAGGATCTCTTGGGCAAACTCAAACCACGAGCAATAGCCTCGATTCGTCACGTGATAGATGCCAGGACTTCCCCTCACCACAATCTGTTCCAACTTCTCGGCCAGATCCATAGTGTAGGTGGGTGCCCCAACCTGATCGTCCACCACGCGGAGCGACTCCCCCTGTTGGGCTCGCTGCAAAATGGTGCGAACGAAATTCTTGCCCAAAGGGCCGAAAAGCCACGATGTCCTTACAATCCAGGCAGCCTCGAGCAATTCCGTGACGTGTCTTTCGCCTTGCAGCTTGCTCTGGCCGTACACGTTGAGGGGGTTGGGCCGATCGTCCTCCCCGTAAGGGGTTGGCTTCTGACCGTCGAAGACGTAGTCAGTGCTGACGTAAAGCATGGGGAGGGAGGCCTGCCGGCAAGCGACAGCCACATTACGAGTGCCCTCCGCGTTCACCTGGAAGGCGAGATCGGGCTGGTGCTCGCAGTCGTCCACAGAGGTAAAGGCAGCGGTGTGGATCACAACCTCGGGCTGGGTGCTGTCGAAGGTTCGCTGCACAAGGTCGAGATCGGTGATGTCGACTTCGGGCAGATCCGCAGGAACGACCTGATGGCGCGCCCCGAGGTGGGCCGTTAAGTCTCGACCTAACATCCCGCGGCTTCCTGTAATCAAGATTCGCACGGCGTTCTACAGTTGGGCAAGGGAGGGACTCTATTTGCTCCCCCCTGCGCGACCAGGTTGGTAGCCCGCAAGAGAGAATCGAATGTCCCCGCGTCCGTCCACCAGCCTTCCAGAATACTGGAAGTGAGAGTGCCATCGGCCAAGTACTGGTTGTTCACGTCCGTGATTTCGAATTCTCCCCTGCCTGAAGGTTGCAGCTTACGGATGCGGTCGAATACCGTCGCGTCATACATGTAAATGCCAATCACGGCGTAGCGGGACTTTGGTTCCTTGGGTTTTTCCTCGATGCGAACGATTCGACCGCCTTCAAAAGCCGGGACACCAAAGCGCTCCGGGTCAGCAACTTCCTTCAGGATGATATGGGCGCCCCGTTCTTGTTTCGTGAATTGAGCGCAAGCCGCGATAATATTCGTCTCAATGATGTTGTCGCCGAGAACTACGCAGATCTTGTCGCCCTCCGCAAAATACTCCGCCAAGCGGAGCGCGTCAGCAATCCCGCTTTCGCCTTCCTGGTAGGTGTAGTTGATATGCTTGAGACCAAAATCCTTTCCATTGCCCAAGAGGCGCAAGAAATCACCCGCGTCCTGCCCTCCCGTCACCACGAGAATGTCCCTGATCCCCGCATTGACCAAAGTCTGGATGGGGAAAAAAATCATGGGGCGGTCGTACACAGGAAGAAGGTGCTTGTTGGTTACGCGCGTGAGAGGAAACAATCGCGAACCGATCCCACCAGCCAATATGACACCTTTCATGAGCGACTGGCACCTCGTTTCTCAGTGAGGAAGTTGCGCATCTGGGAGCATCTCAAAAGCTACCATCCGAGCCTGGAGACGAGATTTCCACTTCCTTTCTTGTGTTCCGGGATACGGATGTGGAATGTGTGGCTTTAGATCCAATTCCAAGAATGACGGCGAAAAGCAAGGCGTTGGCGGGGATCTGTAAATTGAAGTCTGTGACGGAATGGATCAACAGGGCCGCACTGCCCCCAATACACGCCAGCAAAACTGAACGACGGTAAGGGTTGCGTGCTGCGACGTAAGCTAGGATCATCTTGAACAGCAAGCCTATTATCGGGATGAAGAGCAACGCCGCGCCGAGAATCCCGGTGTCGGTGGTCACTTCGAGATAGTCATTGTGCGCATGGTCGACAAGCAAATCGACTGAGGTGGTCTGATAGCGTCGAAAAGCGACTACAAATGTCCCCAAGCCTGTACCTAGGGTAGGATAATCCCTAATGATGCCACTTGCCTGTTTCCATATGCCAGCACGTCCGGAAGGATCTTCAAGAGCAGAGGGCTTGAGGGCCTCAAATCGGCTGATCACGGGATCAACCCCAATCCAAATAGCATAGGTCATCGAGCAAGCGATGACCAGCAAGG
>JBAVYG010000469.1:0-3407 GCA_049698675.1 Terriglobia bacterium | reverse complement strand
CTTCACGCCCGTAGGCTCGGGCAATAACCTCACCGTGGATGTGCGTGTGATCGCCGCCACCAACAAGAACCTGGGGGAGGAGATCCAGAAGGGCAACTTCCGGGAAGACCTGTTTTACCGGCTCAACGTGATCCCCTTTTTTGTCCCCCCGCTGCGCGACCACGGGGAGGATATTCCTGCCCTCGCCAACTATTTTCTGGCCGAATTCGCCCGCGCTTACGGCCGCCGGCCAAAGCACTTTTCCGAATCCGCCCTGGAAGTGATCCTAGGCTACCGCTGGCCGGGCAACGTCCGCGAGCTGCGCAACCTTGTGGAGCGGCTGGTTATCATGGTCCAGGGCGAGAGAATCGAGCGCCGGCACCTTCCCCCTTCCCTCTATCACGACCATGCGCGCTCCGATTCCGCCAAAACCCTCGTCACCGGTTTCTCTTCCCTGCAGGAAGCCCGCGCCGCTTACGAGCGCGATTACATCCTGCGCAAGCTGGAGGAAAACCAGGGCAACGTCACCCGCACCGCCGAAGCCCTCGGCCTGGAGCGCAGCCATCTTTACCGGAAAATGAAATCCCTCGGAATCGCCGCGGGCGGGTAGGCTAGGTATTAAAATGCCAGGTCGTTTGGAAGCTGGCGGGGACGACGGGAATCGAACCCGCGACCTCATGCGTGACAGGCGTAACCAGAGCATTTGTGATGGATTGCGACAGAGCGAGGTTAAGGAGGATTCATGTGCCTGCCGTGAGGGTTTCACCCTTTCGCCAAGTGTGATGGATTACGACCGTTTTCGATTGAGGTGTGCACCAAATTGTGCACCAAGTTTCCCGCCTGCCATTCTTGCTGCCGCCTAACCCCCCCCTTTTCCCCTTGCCCGGCTCTCTCTCACGCATCCTGAGCCAATTCTGACGTGCTGGCGGGCCATCCTGCGCAATGCCCTAACAGCGTGTGAAAGCGTGTCGCGGTACGGTGTTAGTGGCTTGTCTTTTTCACGAGGCGCTCGTAGTCCTTCCGGTAGCCAGGGCCTTGAGGGTTGAGTTCGTAGGCCGTGCGGTATTCCTGCAAAGCCTCCTGGGGTTTGTGCTTGTGCTCAAGAGCGAAGCCAAGAAGGTGATGGGTGCTGGCGTTGTTCGGGTTGAGGCGTAGCGCCTCACGTTCTTCCTCAATCTCTCCGTCCCAATCGTTTTTGACCCCAAGGGCCGCCCCGAGGCTAACATGCGCCAGTTCATTGTTGGGGTCTAGCCGCAGCGCTTCGCGCTCTTGTGCGATTACCCCATCCCAATCACCTTTCATTGTGAGCGCCCCGCCAAGAAGGCGATGCGCCTCCGCATTCTTCGGATTCAGGCGCAGTGCTTCGCGCTCTTCTGCGATCTCGCCTTCCCAATCCCTCTTGCTCCCAAGCTCCTCCCCCAGGTAGGCATGTGCGAGGTCGTTGCTGGAGTTCAAGCGTAGCGCCTCGCGGAATTCCGCGATCGCCCCTTCCGCATCGCCCTTCTTGCCGAGCGCCACGCCGAGGACGACGTGCGCGTTAGCATTCTTGGGATTTAGGCGGAGCGCCTCGCGCTCCTCTGCGATCTGACCATCCCAATCGCCTTTCATGGCGAGCGCTATGCCGAGATTGCGATGCGCCAATTCGTTGTTGGGGTTTAGGCGCAACGCTTGGCGGTGTTCCGCAGTCGCTCCGTCCCAGTCGCCCTTCTTCCCGAGCGCCATTCCAAGATTGTAATGCGCGAATTCGCTGTTGGGGTTTAGGCGTAGTGCTTCGCGCTCTTCGGTGACCGCTGCGTCCCAATCCCCCTTGTTCCCCAGTGCGTTGCCGAGGTTGCCGTGTGCCTTTTCATCGTTCGGGTTCAGCAGCAGTGCCTCACGGTATTCCGCAATCGCTCCGTCCACGTCGCCCCTCTTCCCAAGTGCCACCGCAAGATTGTAATGTGCAGATTCATTCTTGGGGTTTAGGCGTAGTGTTTCGCGCTCTTCGGTGACCGCCCCCTCCAAATCCCCCTTGTTCGCCAGTGTGATCCCAAGATTGAAATGGGCTATTTCGCTGTTGGGATTCAGGCGCAGCGCTTCACGATCTTCGATGATTGCACCATCCCAATCACCCGTGTTCCCTAGCGCCCCGCCGAGGTCAACGTGCGCGAATTCGTTGTTGGGGTCAAGGCGCAATGCCTCGCGCTCCTCGGCGATTTCCCCCTCTAAATCCCTCTTCATCCCAAGCATCTCGCCGAGGGCGACGTGTAAGGCCGCCTCTTCAGGGGCCAGGAGAATCGCCGCCCGAAACTCGGCCTCGGCGTCGGCGTACCGTTTGCCCCGCGACAATTCCAACCCTCGCGCGACATGTTGCCGGACTTCCGTTTGCCGCGCCTGGACCGCCGCGTCAACTCTCTGCGGCTTCGTCACCTTCGCGCTTTTAAGCGCACTGATTAACTCCTCCTCGTCCCCGCCCAGTCGGACCAGTGATAGGCAGTCATCCGTCGCGTCAAAGTCAATGCCGCGCTCCTGGACGAGCATGGCCACCCGGTGGGTTGGTACCTCCCCCACGAGCAATGCAAGTACCTGAACTTGACTGAGCGGCTTCTTCGTTGCCTCGCCCGCAGGTTGGGGGCGCTTCGCCGTGCGCAGGGCTTGCAGGAACGCTTCGTTTGCGCCCGCGTCCTTGAGCCCCTGGAGGAAATCCTCTGTCGGCACAAAATCAATGCCTCGTTGGTCGATTAGCTTGGCGCCCGAGTCATCGCCCAACCCCGACCGCACCAGGCCTTGCACTTGATCTTGGGTGAAGGGCTTCTGCTGCGCCCTCGCGGGCAACGCAAGAACCACCGCCATAGTAAGCATTAAGATGGTCAGGGTCGGTCGCATCCGCACCTCCAGAAAGCAGGAATCACTCTGACGTGTTCCACGTAGTATACCACTGTAGGTGGGCAGTGAAGGCGAGACAGGAAGCTCATACAACGGCGGGACCGGCTCATCCTGAGCGGCTTCAAATTTCATCCGGCTCGCCGTGCGAGACGGTATGGGAAGCGATCATGTCTGGACATTTGAGGTAATGCTGAGTACGATTGGGCTCTAAAGCGGATAGGCCCGCCTGCCAGCGGGCCTTTATGAAATCTCGGTGACACACTGATTATACGTTGGGGGTGTGCGCCGATGATAGCAGAAACTGACGAAGTCCAAAGACTTATCCGCCATCCCATTCCCGATCAGGAAAACGATGTGACACTTCAAGTAGCATTGATTGGCACAGATGGAATCGTCCTGGCAAGTGATCGCAGGGCAGTTGATTCGTTCCACCAGATACAAACCACAAGCCTGACAACTAAGACCATAATAAGACCCGACTACAAGATGGCCGTCGCGTTTTCAGGAAATCTTAAGCTCTCGGGAGCGGTAGCTGGAAAGGTCATCGATAGTGAGTTCATTAT
>JBAVYG010000468.1:0-3280 GCA_049698675.1 Terriglobia bacterium | reverse complement strand
GCTCTTCACCGAGTGCATTTAAGAACGCAACTAGGGCCTCATTGAGGTTTGTGATCCTGGCATCGGCAGAAAGTGTCATTGCACGAATCCCTCCTTCTGTAAACTCGCCTTTCTCCGTCCTAGCCCTGTCAATCATACACAGCTCCGCACGGAGAGCTCTCCTTGTTTTTCAGACTCTACACTACCTAAGTTTAAGAGCTAGAGAACATCTTTGAATGGACAGTGCCTGAAATATGTGTTGGTCTCAGCGAAGTTCTTGTTGCTGCCTTCTGAGAGCAGCCTCTTTCGCGGGTGGCGCATACGTCCCGGCGCTCTTTGTCGGGATGTATGCGGCCTCTAGAGGTCGTAAGATGACCGAGTGCCTCGGCAGAAACCCGACGACTGGCCATCGTGAGCGCATACATGCCAAAATGCAGCACGTATGCGCCACCCGCCGGTTGTCTAGTTGACGCAAGCTGGCCGGTTGGCGTACCTTGGTGATTCCTTAAAGGGGACCGCCAATGCGCTCATTCATTTTTGTCTTGGTGTCTGGTATGGCAAGCATAGCCTTTCAATTAACCGTCCTAATTTGGCCGCAAAAGTTTCAGAGTTATGGTCCCTATGTTCGATGGTTGTGGATTCTTACCGGGGTTCTGTTTCTCATATGGCTTTTATCCCATCCCTCAATAAAGAAGTTTCTAGGATTCCCCGGGACTCGACAGCCTGGCGTTTCTGCGCCTTCGACAGTGAATATTTCTCCAGTCATCACGGTATCCCCGAACATCTCGCAAACGGTGCTAAGCTCTAAGCAAAATCAAATCGAGAAGATCAAGGACAAGCGAACACCAAATCTCCGCCTTGATTCAATCGGATGGGGAGATATATGTCTGGAAGAAGATGTTTGGACTGCGAATCCTGAATACGGCGATAAGATTCCTGCGCTGATTGCCGACATCGTTAACCTTCCGAGTGATTTAAGAGAAGTTGTATGTGCAGAATCCGTGAAAGCATTGCTTCTAGTCAAGTCGCGCGACGGAAATGCCAGTTTCTCCCCTCTTCCATGGATTGATGAATGGTACAACTCTGCCGACATTTCTGTTGGAGATCACAAGTACGCAGTCTTGATCGTCGAGCTTTCGAGAAAGTGGCATTTTGTGGTGAATCGGCGTGGCAGTACAAACTTCCGAGGTCAGTCAGCTATGGAGTACGGGCTAGTACCCCATACGGATCTCGAACTAGAGTTGCATTTAATTGATACACGGAATGGAATGATAACTAATAAGTTCTTCTTCGGTTGGTCTTGCTCTCCCACATCCTCGCGCCCTGAGGTTCATCTTAAGTTAGGCGGCGGGATGTGAAAATATAATCCCTCCTCGCAAAACAAAGCAATGCCTAAAAGTGTCACCTAGTTTTTCACGGCAACACAGAATTAGGACACTACCCGCAGGTTTCGTGAGTTGCGGGATGCCCGATGCCATGCTCATGCCTTTTCCATCGCGGCATTGTATTCGCCGCGGCGGGCAGCTTGGTTGCATCTGGCTCGATGATACAGAGCTTGCTGTGCCGCCCATGACTCCGCCCAGCAGGCACTTGTCGCCGGCGACCAGCGTCCTCGCGGCGTCTATAGGCTTTTGCGCTTTCATTTTGGGTTGCTCCACTTCCAGTTCCGAATTTCCGGCATGTCTTCGCCGTATTTGTTGATGTATTGCTTGTGCTCGATCAGCTTGTCCTTGAGCTGCTGTTTCAGGTACACGCCCTTGTCGCCGGTCTGCGGCAGGCGGTCTATGCTGTCCATCACGAGGTGGAAGCGGTCCAGATCGTTCAGCACCGTCATGTCGAAGGGCGTGGTGATGGTGCCCTCTTCCTTGTAGCCGCGGACGTGGAAGTTGTCGTGGTTGGTGCGTCGGTAAGTCAGCCGGTGGATCAACCACGGGTAACCATGGAAGGCGAAGATGACCGGCTTGTTCTTGGTGAAGAGCTCGTCGAAATCCATGTCGCTCAATCCGTGCGGGTGCTCGGTTTGCGGCTCAAGCTTCATGAGGTCGACGACGTTGACCACCCGGATCTTCAGTTCGGGCAGATGCCCGCGCATAATGGAGACGGCGGCGAGCGTTTCCAGCGTGGGCACGTCGCCACAGCAGGCCATGACCACGTCGGGTGCAACGGCCTGGTCGTTGCTGGCCCATTGCCAGATGCTGATGCCCTCGGTGCAGTGCTTGACGGCGGCGTCCATCGTCAGCCACTGAGGCGCCGGGTGTTTGCCCGCGATCACGACATTGACGTAATGGCGGCTGCGCAGGCAGTGGTCCATCACCGACAGCAGGCAGTTGGCATCCGGCGGAAGGTAAACGCGCACGACCTCGGCCTTCTTGTTTACGACGTGGTCGATGAAACCGGGGTCCTGGTGCGTGAAGCCGTTATGATCCTGACGCCAGACATGCGAGGCCAGCAGATAGTTTAACGAGGAGATCTTCCGCCGCCACGGCAGCCCCGCTGTGACCTTCAGCCACTTGGCGTGCTGGTTGAACATCGAATCGATGATGTGGATGAACGCCTCGTAGCAATTGAAGAGCCCATGCCGCCCGGTGAGCAGGTAGCCCTCGAGCCAGCCCTCGCATTGGTGCTCGCTGAGCATTTCCATCACGCGCCCAGTGGGCGCGAGAAACTCGTCGTTCGGCACGGTCGCGGCATCCCATTGGCGTTTGGTTACTTCAAAGATGGCTTCCAGGCCGTTGGAGAGCGTCTCGTCAGGGCCAAAGACCCGGAAATTCCGCTGCTCGCTGTTCAGCTTCGCCACATCGCGCAGGAAACGCCCAAGCACATGCGTGTCGCCGATGCCGCGCACCCCCGGCGCGGGCACATCCTCCGCGTAGTCGCGGAAATCCGGCATGCGCAGGTCGCGGAGCAGAATGCCGCCGTTGGCGTGGGGATTCGCGGCCATGCGTCGTTCGCCCTTGGGAGCAAGTTCGGCCAGTTCCGGTTTTAGGCGGCCCTGCTCATCGAAGAGTTCCTCCGGCCGGTAGCTCCTCAGCCAGTCTTCCAACTGCTTGAGGTGTTCGGGATGGGTGGCCGGGTCGGAGAGCGGCACCTGGTGCGAACGGAAGCTGCCTTCGATCTGCAGTCCATCGACCACCTTCGGTCCGGTCCAGCCCTTGGGCGAATTGAGGACGATCATCGGCCAACGCGGACGGGTAAGGTTGCCGTGGACGCGGGCTTGCTGTTGAATATGTTTGATCTGTTCGACCGCCGCATCCAGCGTCGCGGCCATGGCCTCGTGCATCAGTTCGGGCTCGTGACCTTC
>JBAVYG010000467.1:0-2111 GCA_049698675.1 Terriglobia bacterium | reverse complement strand
AACGGAATAGCTTCCACTATTCCGGGCCGAAGACTACGCCGAGCGAGGAGCCAACCCTCTATCCCATCCCCACGGTCGAACCGATTCGCTCTACCCGCCAGCTTGTACTCTTCGAGTGACCGTCTTTCAGAACTCGGCATAGTCTTTGGATTTGTTTCGTGACACCTTCTAGTGAAAGGAGGTGTCTTATGGAACGATTTTTCAGCGACCCCAAAGCCTTGCGTCGAATGCGCTCGGGTCCATTGAAGGAATATATCGATCTGTTCGCGCAGCAGCTCTGCGATCTCAACTATACGAGGATCTGTGGGCGCATACTGCTCCGACGAATTGCTCAGTTCAGTAGATGGCTCAAGCACCGCAGAATAGCCTTGCAGGAGATTACACCGGAACAGGTGGCGCGCTACTTGGAACACCACGGGGAAGTAAAGCACGGCGATGTCACTAACCTGAACCGCCTTCTGGCTTGGCTCCGACAGAAAGGCACAATCAGAGAGACGCTGGCGCCAATTATGAACACTCCAGCGAAGCAGTTGGAAGACAAGTTTACTTTGTACTTGCAGCAAGAACGTGGGCTGGCCTCCCAAACGATAGAGTATTACCGAAGATTCACCAGGCGCTTTCTGGTCCAGCGTTTCGGTGATGGACGGCTCGCTCTCTCGGAGCTCCGCCCAGAGGATGTAGTGAACTTCGTTCGGCAGCAGGCGGCATTTCAGCCAAAGCGGGCGAGGTTGATGACAACCGCGCTGCGGTCATTCCTGGCGTATATGCGGTATCGAGGCGAGATCACCACAGACCTGTCAGCCGCTGTTCCCGCCGTTGCCAATTGGTCGATGTCCTCGATAGCTAGTACTTAGTGACACTAGACACCGTCATAATATATACTTGGGGCATGCGACCTGCAACCCCAATCAAGTTGAGCGCGGAAGAACGAGGAACTTTGGAGAACTGGGTTCGAGCTTCCACGACCGAACAACGTCTGGTTTTGCGCGCCCGCCTGATTCTGGCCGCTGCCGAGGGTGCCACCACCACTGCCCTCGCGCAACGGTTTGAGGTGCGGCCCGCCACGGTGAGCCAATGGCGTGGGCGTTTCGCGGCCCAGCGCTTGGTGGGCTTGCAGGATCGGCCGCGGCCCGGTCCCCGACAGCGTTATGGCGCGGAAGTGGAAAAGCGCATTTTGGCCTTGCTGGATCAGCCGCCTCCTTCCGGTTACGCCAGTTGGAGCGGCCGTTTGATGGCCCGCGCGCTGGGTGATGTTTCGGCGCGCCAGGTGTGGCGGGTCCTGGCTCGCCAGCGCATCAGCCTGCAGCGGCGGCGGAGTTGGTGTGTCTCGACTGATCCCCAGTTTGCGGCCAAGGCAGCCGACCTGGTCGGGATTTACCTGGCGCCCCCCGACAATGCGGTCGTGCTGTGTGTGGATGAGAAGCCGTCGATTCAAGCTCTGGAGCGAACCCAGGGCTATCTCCGACTTCCCAATGGGCAGGCGCTGAAAGGGTTCAATCACGAATACGAGCGACCACGGCACCACCACCCTGTTCGCCGCTCTCGACGTCAGCACCGGGCGAGTGCGAACGGGCCACTACACGCGGCGTAGACGGCGGGAGTTCCTCGACTTTATGAATGAAGTGGTGGCGGAATACCCGGATCGGGAAATCCATGTGATCCTGGACAACCTGAGCACTCACAAACCCAAGCGCGACCGTTGGCGGACACGCCACCCCCGGGTAAACTGGCACTACACACCCACCCATGCCAGTTGGTTGAACCAGATCGAACTTTGGTTCAGCATCCTGACGCGCCAAGCCTTGCGTGGGGCCAGTTTCACCTCGCCCCGTCAGGTGCGCGAAGCCATTGATCGCTTCGTGGTGGCCTACAATGCCCAGGCGGCACCTTTCGAATGGCAGAAACGTGAAGTGCACAGCGTTGGGCTCAAACAATATTACGGTCAAGTGCGCCACTAAGTACTAGGGCTGGGGCACGCGAGATCGGGGCCGCAACACCCACTCCCACTGATTGAGCAAAAAGGGCGGCTCAGGACCTGCCCTCCAGCTTCTCAGGATTTGGCTATCAGACCAATCCCAGCATCGCTGCGGTTCGAGCTCAACGTTGACGGG
>JBAVYG010000466.1:0-11523 GCA_049698675.1 Terriglobia bacterium | reverse complement strand
GGGTGACGGTGAGCTGTAGGGTAGCGTTCGCATATTGGATCGAAATGGTGTTGTTGATGCTGGTCTGAACGGGAATTTGCGTGCCTTGTTGGACCATCCCCTCAACGTTATTCTGCGTGATGATGCTCGGGCGTGAGATGGTTTTCGCTTGACTGCGAATCTCTGCCGCCGAGATCGCCGCATCAATCATGTAACGCTGCGAAAAGTTGGTAATCGCAACTGTGCCAAAGCCGGTAGCGGCGTTCGCAGGCATAGTGAAGGTTGGCGGTGAGGTCGTCGACGGGGTCACGCTGGCTCCCGACCCCGTCTGCCCGGCGCCACTCGTAGAACCCGAACGATTCGAGAGCGCTCCTGCCAAGGCGGCCGACAGGGTTCTCTGAAAAGATGAGCTGGCTAGAACAATCCGAGTCTCGATGGCTACCTGCTTGGTCTTGGTATCCAGTTTGGCAAGAATCCCGTCCACGATCGGGATCTGCGATGGGATATCCCTAATGATGAGCGTGTTGGTGCGCTCATCAAACAGGACGGATCCACGCCTGCTCACTGCCCAATCCTCTTTACCCACCTTCTTCAAGAGGAGAGGAGCAATGATGGAAGCCTTGGCATAATTCAGCGGCCGAAAAACCGTCACCAGCGGGGCCTCGTCAAGGCGGGCTGCAGCCATCTTGTTCGCGGTCTCATCCTCCGCCATGAGAGTCTCAAGCCTGGCGATGCGCAGAACGTTGCCCTCCAGAACCTTGCCCAGGCCATTGTCCTTGAGAACGACCTCCAGCGCCTGGTCCCAGGGCACGTTGTCCAGAACCGTGGTGACGGAGCCCGTCACATTCGGGTCCACGAGAATGTTTAAACCGCTGATCTCGTGGATGAGGCGGAAGAAATCCTTCAGATCAACGTCTTTCAGGTTCAGTGAAATCGGTTCACCCGTGTAGGCCGGCTTTTGCTCACTGGGGGACGCCGAACCCGCCGGGACTGTGCCCTGGGCTGCAGACAGGTTTGATGCGGTCTCAACGTTCAGGACTTGGGCAGACCTTTCAGCCCGAAGAGCTTCCGGTGTGGCAGCCTGAGGTGTCTGCCGAGGAGCCGCGGCCACTTCCCTGCTGCCTTCCGAGGCAGGCAGGGTGCCGTTGTAGTCGCGTTGCGGAGTTTTTTCGATTCTTGCCGGATATGAAACGACCGCACTCGGTCGCTTTGGAATCACCCCCGTCTGCGGCTCGGGGGCGGCGCTCGCGGCCGGGTGCGCGGGCGGGGCAAGAACCTGGCGCGCAGGGACTACGGCCGCTTGTTGAACAGGCTTCCATTCATCGCGCTTTGCAGCAGTTTCGAATTTTGGCGCTGGCGCCGGTGCAACGGCCCGGGGGGCGGCCATGGAACGCGGCTTCACCTCAATGCGCACCCCGCCCGCGTAAGCATGAGCGTCAAACACTATTTTGCCCGACAGATCGGCCACAACCCGCACCACTTCAGGATTCTTCTCTTGGAACTGGCCCACCCTCACGTCCTTCACCACTGGGGAGGAAACGGGAATCGATTTCTGGCGAAACCGATTTCTCGCCCCCTCCAAGTCCACTACAAGACGATCGGGGTGGTCAAGTTGGAAAACATGGAATGTTGCGGACTTTGTCGTGGCCACATCAATCGTGACTTCCCCTGAAGACCCGGGTCTTATCAAGATGTCCGAAACTAACGCTGGCCCCTCTGCCGTCTCGCCGGGAGAGGGCGCCGCCTCCTTGGCAGGCGGGGTGGGAGTGCCGGAGGCCGGCGCGCTCTGGCCCAACAGAAGCCGCAAGCCGGAGCTTTCCTGCACGGCGATGAGCGGCTCCTGGCCTCGGGTCTGAATCTCCACTCGCACCACGGGCTCGCCGCTTGCGTTCGTGTATTGTACTAATCGATAACCTGCAAGAAATCCGCTGGCCCAATGCGCCGACGGCGAGATACCGCCAACCCTGGCGCCTTGCAAGTCAATGTAAAGTGCACCCTCAGGGGTTTGGATAGTCTTGAAAGAGTATTTACCGTCAATTCGCAGCAGGACTTCTCTGCCGACGGATGGGTCGGCGACCGTAATCGAGTTTAGCGTAGCGCGCGCCGGAATCGCCGATGGGTGGCCCGCAAGTGTATGCGGCATCCCTGCCACCAGCCATGTCATCGCCAGCCAAAGGGTGGATAATCGTCTCATCTTCCTTCTCCAGGAGCCGGACCCAATTTTATTGCCACTTCGTGGGTAGCTACCCGACCGCTCAAGTCGAGTGTGTTCTCCGTGAAATAGACGGCCTCCGGCGTGATCTTGCTGACGACGCCGTTGTACACCGTGTCGTTTACTCTCAGGAAGTAAGCTCGTTTGGTGTAGTTGGTTACCACCGCGATCATGTTGTTCGCTGATTCCAGGCGTACGATCCCCTCGACGCGCAGTTCGGAAATTACTAATCCTCTTATGCCTGCCGGCAGAGACCCGGATACCGCACTTGCCGCCGAGTGGACACCCATGACAGGCGCCTTCCACGGCTTGAAAGGATCTCGCCGCCCAGCGGCAGTAGGCAGCATGCTTGTCATCGTCGTCCGCGGCGATTCGGCGCCCGCGGCTTTGGCCGGCGCTTCTCTCGAGGACTTGCCTGACGCCCGGCCCTGGGCCCGATTGAGGATGGCCTCGACGGACCTGGAAGTAGTTTGGGGTTCCAGCTTGTTGGTCGAGGGCAGCGCGGTAGCTGGGGTTTGTCCAGCCCGCCCTGCTCCCGCCGCCCAGCCGAGAGCGACGACCCACATGAAAAACCCACTGACCGCCAGGACCGTGCGTTGGGGCTGAAGCCTGCCGTTAAACATGGTCTTCGTCCTGCCCTATTTCTTAGGTGTAGATGGGGCCGCTGTCGAAACCTGACTGAAGTAGGTTGTCAACACGCAGTTCGCCCCCACCGTTTCGCCGGGATGAAGCTTGAACGCTCCCATGCCTCCCCCTTCAGGGGGACCCAACGAAAGACCGGAAACACTGACAATGCGCTGTTCGTGAGCCAGGCGGTCGAAGAAGGAAAGCAACCCATAGTAAGTGCCGTCGAGTCGCAGGTTGAAAGGCATTTCCGTGTAAATATCCTTCGGCGCTATGGCCTGCGGAACAAAAGTGCGGACATTCACCTCGGTGGCTCTCCCGTCTTCAAACACCATCCTCATGAAATCATCCGTGGCCTGCTCTTCAGGGACAATCGAACGCAGCGTGTCAAGCTGCTTCCCCAGTTGCGCAATTCGATTCAGGTACTGTTTCCGCTGCTGCTCGAAAATCTGGTTGAGCTTGTTTTCTGCCGTAAGCCCGTCTACTTGATTTCGCAGGCTGTCCCGCTGATCCTTGAGCGGAAGGACGTAGAAGTAGAAAACTCCGCCTCCCAGAAGCACTGCGATCAGCACAAAAATCGCAATCTGTACAGCCGCCGGAAGATCATTGAAGCTCTTGGGCATCGCGATTACACTCTCCGCCTACATTCCTGGCCGCCGCGGGGGAGTTGCTGCGCTCGCTCCCGCGCCAGCCTGCGTCGGGGAAGCTGCCGCCGAAGGCGACTTATATGCGCAGTCCATATTGAACTTGTAATTTACTAGATCTTGCACGTCATCTTCGTAGAATTGCCTGAGTTGCACGTCATCGAAATACCCGGAAGTCTTCATGGAAGAGAGCAAGTTGGCAACAGAATGCGCAGAAGCCGCTTGCCCATGAATCACCACACGCTCACCCTGGGGAGCCACGGAAAAGAGATAGAGGTCACTGGTGGTCTTGTTCACCACATTACCCAGGGCATTCATGAACTCTGTCGGTCCCACACGGCTGGCCTGGAGCACCTGGATGGTATTGATGCGCTGCTCGAGAAGCCGGCGCTCCTTTTCGTATTTCGTGTTTTCCTGCTTGATGGCCGCCAGGCGCGCCTGCTCGGCCTGCTGCTTTCTGAGTTCGACATTCAAGGTGTCAATCGACGCGCTCCAGATCATGTAGAACAGGCCCACGATCCCGAAGCACACGACGAGGGCGCCGATGAAAGCCCCCAACTGCACCGCCTTGCTCGCCGGCGCCCCAGCGGCTGCCTTAGGCTTCGGCGCGGCCACTCCCAGCAGGTTAATCTTGATCATGACTAATCAAAGCTCCTAAGCGCCAGCCCCACTGCCACGCACAGGCAGGGAGCAATATCTTGCAGGTAAGCCCGGTCAAACCTCTCGGGATCGACTTTCACCTTCCGGAAAGGATCGATGATTTCCACCGGAACACGAAATTCCTCTTTCAACTGCTCCACCAACCCTTCAATCTTCGCTGTTCCCCCAGCCAGGTAAATCTGCTGGGTGTTTTCCGCCGAAGTCGTCTGGCGGAAGAAGTCGAAGGTCTTCTGAACCTCCAGCATCAGGATTTCCGAGACGGAGCGAAGGTGGGGAGTTCTCTGCTCCCATGTTATGTTGCCTACTTCCCGCCCCTGCTTCAGTCTCTCCGCATCCTCGTAACTCAGGTCGAGCTCTTTCTGGAGGGTGTCCGTGTACTGATTGCCACCTACGGAAACGTCTCGTGTGAACAACGGGGTTCCTCCCCGCCCCACCACAATGTTGGTGATGCTGGCGCCGATGTTGAGGAGCGCCACAATGGTATCCGGAGGGACCTCGTAGTTGGCCTCGAAGGCATTAAACATCGCGAAGCCGTCGTAATCCACCACCCAGGGCGTCTTGTTTGCCTGGCTCAGGACATTCGTATGGTTGAGAATTTTTTCGCGCTTTACCGCCACCAGCATGACGTCCATGCCTTGCCCGGAGGAAGATTCCCCCAGCGGCTGGTAGCTCAGGTTTACGTCTGAGATGTCAAACGGGATGTGCTGCTGGGCCTCGTAAGATATGGCCGAGTCCAGTTCCTCGTTGTTCGCCGCGTTGACCGTAATTCTCTTCACGATCACGGAGTGGCCGGAAACCGAAGTGGCGACATTCCGAGTCTTGATCTTGTTCTCGGTGAAAATTCTCCCGATGGCGGCGGAAACCGAGAGGGCATCCATGATCGCGCCGTCGACCACCGTGTCCTGTCCCAGAAGCTCCAGCCCGAAGTTGGCCAGTTCGTAAGAATCTCCCCGCTTCTTTAGCTCGACGGCTTTGACGGCGCTTGATCCGACATCCAGCCCTACCAAGCCCTTCGCTTTCCCCATTCCAAACATCGGCTTTGCTCCCTATCGAGCGGTCAGGCGTTCCTTCCGCGTGGAACCATGTTCAGATTGCGTGCTTTGCGTCTCCATCCAACGGTCCAGGAGCGTTTTCTTGAACTTCCACCGGTTGCCTAACTTGAAAGCAGGAATCTTCTCCTCATAGACATACTTGTAAAGCGTTTCGCGGGATACTCCCAAGTACTCCGACGCTTCCCAGATGTTCATGACCTCTCTGGTTTCTGCCATGCGTTCAACCCCGCGACTGAATTCTTCCCTCCAATGGCTTCTAAAGACCAGCACTAACCAAAAGAGCGACTACATGCTCTCTCTTGTTACGCATATACCCTTGGGGTTGGGAGTTGTCAAGTGATTTTCCCAAGTTGTGGGGGTTTCTCAGAGAATTCTTAGGCTTTTTCAGAGGTTTTGCCCCGGTTTATACATTATCTTGCGTTTTTTTGGGGACAACACCACAACATAAACCGTTGCCGCGAGTTTTCGGTCTTTGTAGCACTTTCGTACTGGTCTTAGGGGCGGGGAGGTGAAGTTCTATGGAAATTCACCCCAAAGAAACCCGTGAGGATCTGTTTTTGCCCACTTGAACGCCTGAGGAACCGCCCGACTGGGTAGGGTAGCCAAACCCAACAATGGTAAGAAGCAAAACGATGGAACACTAACAAGGCGACGCTTGGCCAAGGGAGCGCAAGTGGGACACGAAGGAGGATGATACGCCCCGTTGCACATGCATTCCGGAGGATCGGCTTTGGGAAGCAGGTGAGCAACATCGTAGGATACATCGACCCGGTCCACGTTATCGTAGAGAGCGTCCATCATCAGATGCGCGTAGGGTGCCCGGCCGCTTGCTTGTCGCCGGAAACCTACCCCTGCTCTTCCCCCACCTACTACCTACGACCCACCACCTACCAGACACTAACACCCTTTGTTTTCAGTAACATTCCCGCATCTTGAGGGTAACTATGTTTGTTTTCAACAACATTCCCGCTTCGGCCCCAGTTTTCCACAGCGGTCCTTTGTTTTCATAGACATTCCCGCATAGTTCGTTCATTTTTAAGTTTTCCACCGCTTCAACACCCTGCGGGGTCTGGGACGAAGCGGCGGCGAGCAACTGGGGCGTAAGTTGGGGTGATTTGCGTAAGGACATGGTTCCTCCTGGGACGGGGTGTTAGGATAGCGAGGAAAGGACTTCCCCGCGGGTTGGATTTTTCACATGAGTAGGCTACCACTCAGGAGAGGCGTTGTCAAGAGACAATATGTTCACATGTGTAGCCCAGGACTTCTTCGATTGACTCATTGAATCATTGGATCATTGATCCATTGACTCATTGAAGGGCCCTTGCCTGGTTTTTTCAATGAATCAATGACTCAATGGACCAATGGGTCAATCGCTTGGGGATGGGCTCTATTGGTGCCTTAGTGTCTTGGTGGTTCATAGTGTTCTTCGCCATGATCGCATCCATGCCAAACGGCGGCATGTACGTCAGGGCTAAAGGCCTGACCTTCGACCGCCGGGCACCGCCCGCTTAATTCGCCGTTCCCGCAGCTCCGCTGGCGAGCTCCAGTTCCGAATACCCTGTGGTGAGCTTCAGAGAAACCTGGTTGCTATCCAGTCCTACATTCATTTCCCGGTAAGGATTCGGCTTGCCCGGATTTTGGCTGTCCCAGGCGATTTGCTGAACCAATTTCAAGCCCTCCAGAACCTGCCGCAAGCTGGCGGCAGACTCCGAAGACTTGCAGTCCATCTTCAAGCCCAGGGTGACGTCGTCACCGGCTGCCACACTGTAGGTAAGGGAGTTGACGTCTGCAAAAACTTTACTCCAGTCCAGTTTGATGTTCCCCTGGTTGGGCATCCAACCTCGGAACCAATCCGCCACCGCAGGACCCACGGCCACGCCCCAGATCGGCGCGTCCTTGCTCGCGCCGGCCACGAGGCTTGGAAAGCGGTTGTCAGAACTGAGGCTGGGAGCTTGGCCCTCGCGCGCTTCCAGCATGGAAGTAAGCGCCGTCAGGGAACCAAACGCTCCGAGGGAATCCTGGAGCACCACGACGCATGTCCCCGCCAACCCCGCCTCGAGGCAGTAGGCTGGCTTCCCTGCCACCGGCGTGGCCGCCATGTTCCGCTGCTCAGCGCTTTGCGTTATCGCTTGGGCGCTAAAGCTGCCGGTGGCAAAGCCGTACAATCCCATTTCTGCGCTTCCCGGCTGCCAGCCCAGAACCAGACCTGAGATGTCCTCTTCGCGGACGCCGAGTTGCCCAAGCGCATCAACAAGCTTGCGCAGTCTCGGTCCCACGTACCGTGTGCGGAGACTCGCGTAATTGGGAAGGCCCCGCAGCTTCGCGGGGCTTGAGAATTCCAGCCGAATCGTCTGAGTCGGAAATCCGCTTAGGGCTTCCTTTACCAGGTCTTGTGCCGGGGCCGCCCCAGGCAACGCCACAAGTGTCACAGCCAGAATGCCGAGCAAATAGGTCATTTTCATAGTCAGCCTCATGTTCATTTCCCGAATCCTCCCAAAAGCCCTCAGGCCTTTCGATGCTTGCGGGCAAGGAAAAGTCTAGTTCGCCTCCAAGGGTTAACGCTTGCAGGTTTCCAGCCTCACGTCAAGTGGTTTGCAGCAATCAGCTATCAGCCCTCAGCTATCAGCTCTCAGTTCCTGGAATCACTCGATTCGCTTTTTGCTGAAGGCTGACCCGCCGCGGCGGGAGGACTGACCACTGATTTTCTAAGGGCGGGAAGGGGGAAAGCGCTCTACCACCAGGCTTAGCGCCTCGGCGGGGGTGTGTATCTTGCCGTCCAATTGCGCATCTTCAACCGCCTGAAGGATTTCCTTAAAAATCGGCCCCGGCGAGTACCCTTGGGCAATCAGGTCGTCGCCCCGCAGGAGCGGCGCCGGTCGGATTTCCTCTGCAGGTGTCTCCTCCAGCAGACGCTTCGCCATTTCATAAGTGCTTAAATCGCCATGGCTCGCCAGGCAGTCCAGCCGGTGCAACTCGAGGTGTTCCTCAAATCCAGGCAGGCGCAGGAAACGAACCTGGGTGGAGCGCCGCATGCGTGGAAAATCCTTGAAGCGCAGGTGATGCCTCACCAGTTCGACCACTCGTTCCGTCTCGCGCGAGGAAAGCCGCAGGCGACTGCAAATCTCCTCCGCCATCTTTGCTCCCACTTCCACGTGGTTATCGAACCGGATGCGTTCGCGGACGGAAAATGTAGGCGGCTTGCCTACGTCGTGGAGGAGCACTCCCAAAGCCAGGGTCGGGGTGGGCGAGCGCAGGCCCTCCAGCATCATCATCGTATGCACCCACACATCCCCCTCGGGATGGAACTCCGCGGGCTGGGCCATCCCTTGCAGGCGCTTGATTTCCGGCAGCACTTCCTGAAGCAAACCCGTCCCATCCAGGAGTTCGAAACCCTGCCGGGCCTGCCCCTCGGTGAGGATCTTCAGGATTTCGTCCCGCACGCGCTCGGCGCTCACCTGGCGGATCTCCGCCGCCTGTCTCCGTATAGCTTCCTCCGTCGCAGCATCCAGGGTGAATTTCAGACGCGCCGCAAAACGCACCGCGCGCAGCATTCGCAGGCGGTCTTCACTGAAGCGCTGATAAGGGTCGCCGATGGTGCGCAGGCGACGCGCGCGGATATCCGCCTGCCCACCCACGTAATCGAGTACCTGCTCCTTGAGCGGATCGTAAAGAAGGCCGTTAAGGGTGAAGTCGCGTCGCAAGACGTCTTGCTGCGGAGTTTTTGCGTACCGAACTTCGTGCGGATGCCGCCCGTCGGTGTAGCGTCCATCACTGCGGAAAGTCGCTACTTCCACGTTGCCTTCTTCGCGCGGCACAATCACCACGCCGAATTGAGCGCCTACCGTGAGGCTTTCCGGAAAAAGCCGCACCACCTGCTCCGGAGCGGCGTCGGTCGAGATGTCATAGTCCTTCGGGACGAAGCCCATCACCAGGTCGCGCACACAGCCGCCCACCAGGAAGGCTTGAAAACCCTCCCCGCGTAACCTTTTCAGAATTTCAACGGCAGCTTGCCCCTTCGCGTCCATGCAGTCTATTACACCTTATGTAAAGCCCCCCTGCAAGCGGGTGCTGGTGTCATTTGCGAGGCATGGGCGTTGTAAGCCGCAGTCATTCCCGCGAAAGCGGGAATGTACTCCGCAACCCTCTGGAAATGTGGTGTCGTCGGACTGGATTCCCGCTTTCGCGGGAATGACCGGCGGCTCGAGCGGATCCCCATTCCAAATGACGCCACAACCCGCAAGCGTAGACCTCAATCTTAACCTGTCTCCAAGGAAGGTCATCCCTAGTACCACGAAAAGGGGATGCCTCTCCCGCAACGCAGGGCATGTTCCAAATCCTTGGCTGGAAACGGCGGCCAGAAGTCTAAAACCAGCCCTCTCCCGAGGGGAGAGGGTGTCCCGCTGCCGGCGCTTTCACCAGCCGGAGCGGGACGGGTGAGGGGTCACTAGGTCATCTTGCCGTCATCTGACCCATCCTCACCTCGATGGCCTCCCGGACTTTGCGCACGAACTCCTCCGGATCTTCCACCACCAACCCGTTCGGAATCCGCAGCAAGCTGATCCCGAGCGTTCTCAAATAATCCTCTTTCGCAGCGTCTTTCCGCAATTGGCTCGGCTGAGAATGAACACCGCCATCAAGCTCGATCACCAGTCGATGTTCGAAGCAGTAGAAATCGACAACCCAGTTTTCGATGCGGAATTGGCGGCGAAACTTCGCGTCCAGCCTTCGGCCCCGCAACAAATACCATGCCGCTTTTTCAGCTTCGGTTTGGTCGCGCCGCAATTCGCGGACGCGTTGGGTTGGGATGCGCACGGGGAGAGTATAACAGCATTGCGAAGACTTAGCCGGGCACAACAACTTTGCTTGGCCAAGGAAATAACCCCTCACCCGGCCCGCTCCGGCTGATGAAAGCGCCGGCAGCGGGCCACCCTCTCCCCAAGGGAGAGGGCCTCGAGTTTCTACATCTTTTGCCCGGAGGGGTTTGTTCGCAAAGTTCGGGCCGCGGCGGGTTTGAGGAAGGCGTGAGCTGGTATTGCTGGCGGGAAGCTGCGTTGATTTCCAATGGCCATTTTCCAGTTTCGAGTTTCCATTTTCCAGTTTCCATTTTCCAGTTTCGAGTTTCCGCTTTCTAACTCAATGGGAGTGCCGCGCCACGTAAAGCAGCAAACCGAAAATGATCACAGGGATCAGCGCCAGCATCACATAAAACAAGATTCTTCTCGGCCACGGCGAGCGCCGCCGTTTCCAGTCCCTCAGTTCCGGGCGGTCAGCCACTCCGACCTGGTCTTGATGCTCGAGGTCCCAGGCAAATTCGCGGGCGGTGGCGTAGCGGTTCTTGGGGTCGCGTTCCAGGGCGCGATAGATGATTTCCTGCAACTGGGGGGAAATGGTGGGATCGATTTCGCGCGGCGGGATGGGGTTGTTCAGCAGCCGGTCGTTCATGATGAGGAAGGCATTGGGCCCGGTGAACGGCACCTTCCCGGTGAGCATTTCGTAAAGCATGACTCCCATAGCGTAGATGTCGCTGCGCGCGTCGCCGCGTTTGCCTTTGACCTGTTCGGGGGAGATGTAGTCGGGCGTTCCCATCGTCTGCGTGAACTTGGCGAAAGTCAGCCGCCGCGCTCCAATGTGGGCCGCGATGCCGAAGTCGATGAGCTTGATGTTGCCTTCCGCGTCGATCATGACGTTTTCCGGCTTCAGATCGCGGTGTACGACCCCCTGGCTGTGAATGTACTCCAGCGCCTCGCAAATCTTGAGTGCGATCCGCACCGCGCGCTCGGATGGAAGCTGCCGCTGCTCATTGAGGATTTGACGCAACAGCCGCCCTTCCACCCACTCCATGACCATGTAGACCCGGCTACGGCCATCCTCGACCATCACCTTCATCACGCCGGGGTGGTCCAGCTTTTTGCCAATCTCCTGCTCCCGACGGAAGCGGTCGAAGAAAGCCGGGTCGCTTTCCATCTCGGGATGCGGGACCTTGATGGCGACCGGGCGCCCGGTGCGCAAATCTGTACCGCGAAAGATCGAGGCCATGCCGCTGCGTGCGGCGACGCTTTCAATGCGGTAGTGATCGAGTTGATCGCCAGGATGGAGTGGAGTCATTGGCAGCGCGGCTGAGCGGCGCAAGGCCGGCGGGGAGCCTTGAATCAGCGAAGTCTGTAAGGTCGCCCGCGGTACATGCCCACGCGTTCGACGCTCCGAACGCGGATGAGCAGCACGCTGATATTATCGCTGCCGTCCCGTTGATTAGCAAGGGCCACCAGCTTCTGCCCCGCCGCGTTCAAGTCCCCGCCATGGCTGACGAGGTGGGCCATTTCCGAGGCGCGAACGGCGCCATGCAGCCCATCGG
>JBAVYG010000465.1:0-10969 GCA_049698675.1 Terriglobia bacterium | reverse complement strand
GGTCGGGAAGAATCACCTCCGCGTTCACGACAAGAGGGAACTCCATCAACATGAGTTCACGTAGAATGCCCGGGAAGGTGGCATCGGGCAGGTCCTTCAGAGTGATCCAGGAATAGAGTAAGCCGCCGATTTTCAGGAAGTCGTCCGTCTCGTCCTCGATGTTGACGTTGGCCATCTGTCTCCGGGCACTCTCGTAAACGAGCGATGTCTCAGGAGGGCGATATGGCACCGCATCGTCTCCTACCGGGTAAAGCGCCCGTTTCACTTCGCGGAAGATACTGTCGTGGGGCATTCGGTGTATCGCCATGCCGGTCGCTTGAAGTGTTGCTTCGACCCCGGACATCAAACTGTTGAACTCCGCGAGGAGGTCCTCGTGCTCGCGACGCGTCCGCTCGATGCATTTGGTAGCCGAAAGGCTGGCGCTTGAGCTCCGCATCTTTTTCTTCCACTCGAGGTCGGGCGACTGGTGGTGGATTCTAGGGTTCCAGATGAAATAGGCGTGAAGTATGTGACGGAGGTACAACCCGTCGCAGTCCCTACTGCGCCAGAGGTCGGCGTGTACGCGGTCGACTGCTTGCAACACCGGGCTCTCGTTTCGTTGCTCCCGGTTGTACCGGCTGACCAAGTCGCCGTAGCCTTCGGCAATCTCAAATCGTACCTGCATACGCATGGAGCGCTCCGGCAGCGACCTAACTAAGGCTTCGAGCCCGTTCTTGTCCCGATTCCTCATCTCGTCGCTCGCATAATAGGAGTGCACGCCGCTTAGCTCATAGCCCGCGACGAACGATCCATCAATTTGAATGGCGACGTTATCCAGCAGGTCGCGGATCCGCAACTGCTCGCAGAGCGACGGTGCGGACAGCGACTTCTCATATTGTTGAAGTGTTAGGGGCATGTCTCGTCCTCGGGCTGGATATATTCGCGGGTCAATTGCGAGTCTCTTTCAAGTGCTGAATAAACGTGAGGCCTGGAATGGAACATCACCCAATCGAGCAGATACCCTCGTTGCTTTCCGTACTTGAACAACATCAAGCCGGGGATACTCAGCAATGGGACCAGGTACTGCATGATCATGTTCATGGGCAAGCCAAACATCTCGCGTTTCAGGAATCGGCCGAGTATGTTAGTGACCACGGCCAGCGCCAGGATGGCAAACAGGTCCTCGGCCTCGAGTCCGAGGAACGTAACTCGCGTTCGTAAGTTGCGATAAACAGGTGTCACGTCAAGCGCCATGATTTCCTCCCATTAAGTCACTCCTCCTGTTCCTCGGGTTACGAAGAACTCGCCGAGCCGAAGCAATCCCGACACCAACAGGCACAGTCCCGCAGCGGCGAAGTGCCGCATCCATGAGATCGGCTGGAAACGGTTGGTTACTCCGGCCAGTTGCAATCCCCCGGCGGCCACCTGCAAGGCCGCGTAGATCGGCAGGAGGACGTTGCAGATCCAGTCCACGAAGCTGGCTACCGCGGCCCAGACCAGGTTGGCGTCGTTCCAGGCGCGCTGCGAAGCGAAAGTCTCGAAGGCACGTAAGAGTCCTAAAGCCATGAGACACATGAACCCGCCGTACATCGCATACGAGTACTCCTTGCCTTTGGAGAACTGGATGATGGTGATGGCAATGAACAGGCCCGCCAGCGTGGGCAGGATCACGTTGCCGCTCCAGTTGGTCAGGTTGAGAATGCCGTTGTAGAAAGACATATCCGCTCCACCTCTAAGCCACCATGGCCAGCACCAACTTCCAAATCGCCGACACCGAGAGCAAACCTAGAGCTACACCCGCCAGGCGAAGCGCCGGCCGTCGCATGGCCACGTTAATGATTGCTCCGATAATGGCAAGTCCCGCCGCGATCGGCATAATGGTACTGACGAGGTAGGTCCAAAGGCTGTCCAGTACGTCCGCCGTCGCGTACTGCGTTCCAGAGTTGTAACTCTGAAGAAGGTTGTAAGTAGTCTGTATTCCAAGCAGGAACATGGCGGTCAAGATTGATGGCAAGGGATGCTCCCCTGCGGCCGAGTCCAGAATGGCCCGCAGCGCGAAGTACGCCGCAAGCGTCGTTGCGAGGCGCCCGACCACAAAGTTGGTCACAAAGCTCCCCACACTCGCCTGGAACGTCGAAAGCCAGGAACTCGCAACTCCGCCCCCTGGCAGCGGCACTCTGACCCCGAACGAACTGAACCAACTGAGCAGCGGCTGGAGGGTGAGGAAAATGACTGCCCAGAACATCCACTTTGTAAAACCCCCACCGATCAGGAAGGTAGTTCCGCCACCCTCCCGCCGCAGGCTGATGCCTGCCAATACCAGGCAAAGGAAAGCCGCGGGAGGCGCTAGCAGTAATAAAACGTTCACGATATCGTTCAAAAGTTGTGGCACGGCCATGGTTTTAACTCTTCGCTGAAAAGATGAATTCAATTGCTAGATTTGTGGCAGGCAACCCGCTCTTCGAGATGCAGGGTTACCTGCCCTTTCACTTTGGGGATTCCCGCTTTTTGTTTCTAGGTGACACCTCCTGTTCCGTTCGTGATCCAGAACTCAATCAATCGCGTAACGCCTGAGACCGCGAGCAACGCCCCGGCCGCAAAAAGCCATCGGCCAAAGCCCCGGCCTGTGAGCCAAGCTATAATGGCCCCCAGCACCGCCCCGCCCGCGCCCACGGGCGCGATCACGTTGCCTACCCAGTTGATGAAGTTGAGGAACGCACCTTCAGGTTGCGATCCCGTTTGACCTTGAACAGCTACGTTGAATTGTGGGTTTTGACCCAGGTTTTGAGCCAGGACATACTGCGCAGCCAGCACGAGGCAAATCGCGCCCGCCGCGAGTGGCTTCTTGAGCGACATGTCCCACTTCATGCGCATGAATCGGTACCCTCCTTTCCCGCCTGCTGTTGTTCCATTTCCGAAAACTGCCGAACAACGGCGGCCCGTTGCGAAAAGTAATCGGAGATTGTTTTTGGGTCAAATGAGGTCGGAATGCTGCGAGAAGGAAAAGACAGGAAGGAAAGAAAGAGGCTTAGTCAAGCTATTAGTCCCCTCGCGACGATGGGGCGTTTATCTTGCGTGCACCATCCACCCCAAACCCGACTAAGCAGGAAAGGTAAGCTACATGCGCCTTTTGGCCATGGAAGCCAACTGCCAGAATTATTTTTGCCGGTCGGCGATTGTGAGAACCAAGCCGGAATCGATCGCCTCATCAACGACAGGCGATACAATCCGACCGTTCGCCCTTGGAACAGGATGCGGCGTGCTAGCTTTTTTCACGGGTCGACAGATGTGAGAGTCAGTTCGCTCAGCGGAAGCTTCAGTGAACACCCTGCTACCCAACACGCCGGGCTCTGCTTTCGTCTTTCGAGTGCAATGTCAACGGCGTGGAGCTTGGCGTTTTTTCGCAGAGTATGTCGCGCCGACCAAGCTGTGGCACACGCCATTGAACTCGACCTTGACGAGCGCCCGTTCGACGAGTCGAGCATTGGTCACTTGGTCGGCTTACCTTCTTTGTAAAGTGGGGTTTGGCGACGACGACCCAAAGTACGCTTCTGCCGTTACCCGTCAAAGTGGATTGTTTTCCGGTAACAGGTGAGAGAATCGGCGAGCGCGCTGCACTTATCTGCACAACGCTCTCGTGCCGATGAGCGCACGGGAGGTGTTCATCTGGTAGGAAGTATCCGGCCGGACCTTTGACCGGAGAAGACGGGTTCAACGGACGGAGCCATTCTATGGACGAACCCTCTGCCAAATCAGATGAGGTTGAATTCTTTTCTTAGTTGCTGCAATTGTCCGCTTTCCCAATGGGAAAAACCCGCAGGGTTGGCCTGGAAACGTTTCCACGCTTCAGTAAGCAGATCGGCAATCGGTTTGGATCCCGGATTGTATGACTGAAATCCCGAACTCTTGAACAGTTGGCTGGCTTCAGCCGCCAGTTCACGAATCAAAGCCGGAGGATAGGCAATGCGAAAATACTGTGGTTCCCGGGTGCCAACCGTTCCCAGCAGCTCTTGCCACTGGCTTTCAACTTGGTGCATTGATGCGTGGCCAGCAATCAATCTCAGCATTTCGATGATAGCCTGTGTCCTCGCAGCATCCGCTGGGTGTGTCCGGGCAATCCCAAATAGGTCGGTGCTCATGCGTGCGCACAACCTCAGGTTAGACCAAGCAAAGCTAGGACCCACCGCGAAAGTGGCAAACCAGTCGCACGCGAATTCGAGGATCCAATCCCCGAGCCATAACCCACGATAGGTATTTAGTTCCTCGACTGCATCCGGTGTCCACCCCTGTCGGGTAGCATCATGAACGGCGCTCAGGAAGTGGTTACTGACACGTCTCCGCAGGGGTTGAAGCAGCCCTGCTCGATTTCTCGCAAGAATGAAGTGGCCCAATTCGTGGTAGAGGTCCGCCCACCCGAGTAAGTGGGTAGCCTCGCCGTGTGGAACAAGAATCAGGTCCATGCCCGGCATGGCGAAATAGTATTGTGAACTCATGGCGGCGCATATTGGCGCCGTGTATGGAAAGGCAAATTCTTGGCAAACTGCGCCGACCACTCTGGTGAGGAACCGATCTTCCAGCCGGAACCGGCTTAATGCAAAGAGAGGTCCCTCTTCGACCGCCTGGGCCAACTCAGAAAGCCGTTTGAAGGTATGGTAAAAGTTCTTGGCAAAGTCCGGCCTCGCAATATCCGGATCAGTCAGGACAGAGTCAATTCTGGCTTTTCCTCGACTCACCAGCCGCTGAATTTGCTGACGGCATGGCCCCGCCTCAGGGGGCGCCTGTATCCTTGCAAGTTCTTCATCCAAAAACCGAAACCTCTCCGCCAAATCGTGAAGGAGAGGTTCGAGGAAGTTTGACATCTAGCGCCTACGCATACGCCGAAAGACAGCAGATGCCGTCTCATCCGCTGCATCGCAGATTTCGTCCAATGTCTGAACGACAGTATCGTCGAGCGGCCCAGTGCCGGCGTCCAGGACGCTCACCGTGCGAGACAAATCATCCAGGAAATAGGCCATACGCGGGCGATTCCGCTCACGCACACGGTCGACCATTTCTTGCGGAATGAATTCAGTCCGAGCCATGTCTCGATCGGCCTCCACTTGCTGTCGAAGCGACTCAACAGTGTTGGCGAGAGATTTCCTCTGATCTGCGGTCAACCCAGGTCGCCGATGTAATCGTGACTTCTTGATGGCCAATATCGCCTCATTTAGCTCTTCCGCTAATTTTGCCGAAGCTTCGTATTCGTGGGACAAAGTAGAAATATCACTCATAAGAAGGCACCTCCTTTCGGGAAAGGCTACACAACTTCCGCAGGTTCCTCCACTTCCTGACCGTAAAGTGCTTCTTCCTCATTGGCGTCAGCCGCGAACGCGCGCAGGAATTCATCGCACAATTTCAAATCGATAGGTACGCTCATACAATGGTCCGGGGCGGACCATGCAAGCAATGACTTACGAAAAACGTCCTCCATCACCCAATCAAGGTTCAGGGGTCCCTTGTAAATTCGAACCGCCAACGGGGATGCTGTTCCCCGTAAAGGAAAGGGAAAGCCGGTGGTGCAGACAATACCCTCATCCGTCCCTAGCTGATACGCCGCGCCAATTCTAGGATTCTGTAGCTTTCCGCTGCGATCTTGAACAAGCCTTAGCCCGGCGTTGAATTTCTTAGCGATTTCAAATGCTCCATAAACCAAATCCCGATCCAGCACCCCCTCGTCGATCAACTGTCGTACCGCTTCATCAAACCCGAGCCACTCGGGCCGGAACAAACGACCATCACGTTGGAGCACAATCGACCTGGGTCTTGCGTTACTTGACAGATCTGCTTTCAGACCCTCGTAGACCATGGTCCGCACTTGCTGTCGCGACAGTCTTTCATGTTTCCCAGGCTGTTTGGAATCGCACGACCGCATATAGCAGCGACGGCCACCGTCGTAAAAGAAGGTGAACGCCGCTTGCTGATTCAATACATCAATGCAGATGTAAGCGTCGTATCGTGTTTGTTCCTTTAGAACCCACCCCCACTGCCGATTAACAATCATTAATCCCAAAGCGACATATCTCAGATAGCTTGTATAGCGCCGCTCCAATTCGATTACGGTCTCCACTTGTCTTTCGCCCTTCCTGAGCACCGTTTGGTAAAAGCCCGCAACTCTTGCCGCATCGAGACACTGAAATTCAAATCGTTCGCGGAGGGCGCGCTTGACGTAGTTGTGCAGGTCATCGTGGGCATTCGCGGGTAGGATCAGCGCGCCCCGCCCGTGTTTAAGATTCGCATTTTGGACGCCTGCAAGGATCGCATCGACATGTTGTTTTAAGGTTTTAGCATTTCGATCATCAAACAGCACAGTATCAAACCGATAGGAGGTTTGAAGGAAAGTACGCGTCACTGTTTCCAGCCTGTGCGAGAGGTCGGAGGCAATTGCGCGATCCAATGATTGTGGAATCACAATGTACTGTGGTTCGAGCGTCGAGGTGACGGCTGCACCCGCGCGGCGGTCCAGTAGGAAATTCATCCGGGCCCGCCCAAGTTCTGCCAGCGAAGTTTCGCCCTTATCAACGTGTGTACCTACCGTAAGTACATGCTTTTGCCCGAATTCCAAAGCGGGGACAGGGTAGAGCCGTGCCCGAACAGCATATGCTTCCGCCCTCACTCTCACTTCTGATCCGAAAAACTGCCGGTTCTGGAAGTACCGCTCAATGACTTGTAGGCTGAACCTGAAACGATCGTCGGGACTCTTGATTGACCTACGATGCAAATCCCCGACCACAGCGTCATCAGTCCGATGAATCAATTTTGCTAGTCCCAAGGCTGCAAACAGCCTTTGGTCTCGCCCGGGATAGCGGTAGAGGATTGCGGGAGACCCAGGATCGAGGGCCCGATCCACGGGGGTGGATTGTTTCCCGCCTTCTGAACGGTATAATCAAACACGCTAATGGGCTCACCCGTATCTTCCGGAACGAACCGCGCGTCCCGGATAGGTTTTTCCAAGCATTCAAGGAGCTGGACAGGATACCACTGGTTACCAAAGTGATAGAGAAACATCCTCATCTTGTGCCGCCTGAGCTCCTCACGAGTGAACCGGTCGGTGGCCCAAGCCACGTCAACGTATTTGTACGAGAGCTTTATCCCCACGAAGAGTTTTTCATCCAGGTAGCGCACATGGAAGTGAAAGCCTTCGTACAGATCGACTTCCCGACTAATTTCGTGGCCGTTCAGTGGCCTCTTCGAGAAAAATGTGTGGGGACCGGAAGACCACAATTCTCGATTTGCCCACAGGGGTCCCCGGAGACAGAATCTCAGGAAGTCGGTTGCGATGTGGCGATCAAGCGGGTCGGCAGCCAGAAGTGTGCTACGATGTGTATTCGACTGAGGCACTAACGCCGCAATATCAGGCGCAAGATGATACTCTAGTTGTTCAATTCTGCTGACAGCAGGGACCGCTAAGAAAAATTGGTGTGAATCACGGACAATCGAAACGGGGCATTTCTCGCGGATGGCGACGAGCTTCGCCAAGATGTTCAGATTCTGGTCCACCAGGTCCGGGTTACTTACCGTAGCCCGGTCGAAACCTCGGATATTAACCAGCCTGTATTCAAAGGCGAGGCGGCCGGGCTCTTCGATTTCGTAGAGATTGAGGCGGTAGTTATCCATGGTTCGGGCTCCCTGCAAACATTTCGATACGCACAAAACCGGCACGAGTTCGGATTATCTGTGTGCGGGTAGTTGTCCAGATCGCGTGGATCGTAAGTCCCATCACCGCAGAAGACACGTAGTTCCTCAGTCCTCTGGTACATGAAATCTTCGAGTTCATCGAACGATGTCTGGTCGATTGTGTGACAGACAGTGCGACCCTCTCCCAGCTTAACTTCCCAAAGCTCGATGTTCTGCGGGTCCGAAACCGGCCACGACGGACTTTGGCAAAGCAGCCACGCGTAAAGCGACATCTGCAAACGCGCGTCACTACCAGACAGGGCTTCGTAATCCTTCCAGTCCACCACGCTGTACTTCCCGTAGCTGCGACCGAAAAGGAGGTCGATCTGCCCTTTGATTCGGACGCCGTTGTACTCCGCCGATATCGCGAGCTCGGGGCGATAGTAGTTCCTCCCACCCACGTGCCGAAAAAAGTCACTCATCCGCGATAAGTTGCATAGCGCATGCTCGATGGATTTCAAAGTAGCCTGAAACTGGCCAACCGGGATCGGCATTCCGAACTCATGGGCGAACAATGCAGAATAATCCCCTTGCGCCTTCCTCTTAGACATCCCAGCCTCTCGGTACCGACGCTGCGCGGAAAACCGGAATTGCCGCTCCGCTAGTGCCAGTGCCCCGCAGATGACCTGATCCCAATCAACCGGCTGGTGATTCTGTAGGCAAGGGACGACCAGCGTTTGAATCGCTTGGTGCACAACCAGGCCTCGCCATGCCTCCATGCTTTTAAGTTGGCTAAGCAAAAATGACTCGCGGCGGAGGGGATCGCGTGCGTTGTGCCACGCAGCGAGGTCGGCGAAGAATAACTGGCGTGGGCACCGGCGCATCCGCCTGTCGGTCGAGAAAGACCAGTCAAGTCCCATTCAATGCTCCTTCTTTGCTTCCTTTCTGCCGATCTTCTTGTCCGTCTGCCGGTCTTCCAACAGTTCAAGCAGAGCCTCCCAGTCGGCCGGCGACGCAACTTGACTTGCCCTATCAAAAAACCGTCGTGCGTGCACGCTCGCGTTCAGTGGTTCTAATTCCTTCGGCAGCTTTTTGGCTAATTTAAGAAACTCAAGGGAGTCGACCTTTAGTATGCGGGCAAGATCGCGAATCGTCTCTGCCGCCGGTGTATACGGCACCCGCTCGTTCTCCACCTTTGACAGATAAGTGAAGTTGACGCCGGCTTCTTTCGCGAGTTGGCGTAGAGTCAGACCCCGTTCCTTTCTGGCTTGGCGAAGACGCTTTCCAAATGTCACGTTACATTCCTCCGCAGATAGGATACGCATTTGTTGAGTTGAAGTCAACAACAATTTAATGGCACTGGTGGGCAGCCACCGGGGCTGGTACAGACGCCAGCACGTATTCACCATCCGATAATATTTCGTATGCCGCTGCCCTCCGCAGCGTGCAGCCACTTGACGGTTAGTTCGGCATAACTGGCCAATCGTGATGCCCGCGCTCACCTAACTTTAGCGGAATCTTGAGGTTAAAGGCGCATGCACAGATTGGACCAGTTATGTCGAAATTAACCGGCCAAACTGCTTGATTATAGAGCGCTTACGCTGAGATTTGGGTCCAAGCAGATTTGGACCGGTTAATTCTAGCTTACCGTTGTTGTGGCTGGAGTTTGGCAAAGACGCGAAATGGCAGAGCGGCTATGATTCAGGGCATTCGACAAAGACGCTCATCGGGCTGTGCGTGCCGGTGGAAACATGCAGCACTTCTGCCGGTGTGTTAAGCAGCAGGCGGCGTGATTATTGAGGAGTGGGCGCAGTAGGACGGAAGCAGCGAATCGAGCGCGCCATTTCGCGATCCCCTCACCTCCTGATCTACTGCGGCGCCTCGCTTGGCGCCGGAGGCGTAGCGGTCTGTTGATACATCGCGCTGAGTTCCTGCCTGAGTTGCATCAACTGCCGGAGCTCCTCAAGGCTCGGCGTTGTGGCGACTCTCGAAGATGGCAGAGCAGATGCGGTCGCTTGTCTGCTTCCTGCGTCACGGCCTGCGGCGCCGGTCCCCAGCACAATGTAGAACCTCGTGTTGCCAGGGACTGTCACCACGATGTTCTGATTGAACGCCAGCTCATTCAACTCCTCATCGCCTGCGACCCCGACATTGTTAGCGACCCGTTCCCGGAGTAGTGCGCTCTCAGAAAGCGGGCCGTAGAATCCGCTACTGCCCCCATTTCCGACCAGATAAGAGGCGACTGTCCCAAGACCCGTGAATGTCCGTACCAGGAATTTGGTCCCTGTTTTCTTTCCGGATACGGATCCCTTAAGCGGTCGAAACGCCAGGTCCATAGCTACCCCATCCATCCTCTGCGTGGTTCCATCCGGCATTTCCAGCCTGTCGAATCGGATATCGACGTTCCCCGAGCGGCCTGCTTGACGCAACTGGCCGATCGCTTTTGCTCCCGCCGGCACCACAATTTCACCTTCACGCTCGAAGTTATACTCGATCACCGCGACAACCGGTTCTTTCACCCCCGTACTGACCGCCGATTCCAACCGCGCTACGAGGCGGGTGCCGGGAGGCAGCAAAGTGACGAAATCGCTCTGTTCGAGGACGGCCGACCTCATCGGGGCGCCTCCGGCAACACCAGTTTCTGCCCCTCGCACAAACACCAGCGATGGCTTACGGAGAGCGGCCTCAGGCGATTCGCCAGGTGAGGGAGGCTGCTGTGGGCGTTGATAGCCTGGCTCCTGCGCCAAGGCGGAATCGAAATCGATCCTACTCAGCGCATACTGCGGAGGGTTTTCTTTCGGAGTTGTTTGTTGTGCGGCGAGGGCCTGCGCCCGACCCGGTCGCGCCGTTCGCCCGATATCCTCGGGGGTCACGTCGCTCCTATTCACTGCCTGGTCGCCGCTTACCTCGGCGTTCAACATTGGTGTTACAGATCCGCCTTGGTTACTCTCCTGGCCGGGATTTGTCCTGCGCCCCAGGTCCGGCGCGCCTGCCTGTCCCTCTGTTCTCTTCGCCTTTTGAGGCGAAGAGAATATGCCCAGGAACAGCAGGAGCATAACAATGGCCGCACCACCCAGCACCACGAGCGACTTGCTTTTGTCCTTGCTGAGCTCGCGGCGTGTGGTTCTGGGCTGCTGGGTCTGTCGGGCCCTCTCAAACGCTTGGCGGATGATCTCGCGCCATTGAATCCCGCGCTTTCCATCCGCTGCTTCCGGTTCCGCGGCTTCCTCCACATCGGCTCGTGACTCCGCTGGCGTCGTGTGCAGCGTGTTATTTTCTTGTGACGGGCTTTCCATGGGTAGAATCCTCCTTCAAGGTGTTGATGCCAAAACCGATG
>JBAVYG010000464.1:0-7341 GCA_049698675.1 Terriglobia bacterium | reverse complement strand
GGCACGTCCCCACCTGGACCTGATCGTTGACAGGTACGCCGTAAAGAGCCTTGACATCCCGGAGGCCGGACTGGAGATCGGTCGTGATGCCTCCCGCTGCCAGTTGGTGCTGGAACATCCCTCAGTTTCGGCGGTGCACGCGGAGTTGTCGTTCCATGAGGGGAGGGTGCTGCTGACTGATCATTCCACCAACGGGACGTTCGTGAATGGCCTGCGCATGGTGAGCGGGGAACTGCATGACGGAGATTACATCACCTTCGGCCGCTATGCCGGCAAATCCCTGATCTTCAAGTCGGGGCTTGAGCCGCAACTGAAAATTGAAAAGGTTGGCCTGGACAAAGACTGCATCACCATTGGCCGCGACGCCTCGAATGACGTGGTCATTGACCACCCTGTGGTCTCAAAGCGACACGCGGAAATCATCAAGCAGGATGGCAAGGTCATTCTGGTTGACCTGGGGTCCACCAACGGGACCTTCGTCAACGGAATCAAGGTGAAGCGGCACCAACTCCAGGAGTTGGACCGGATTGTCATTGGCCCCTCGGAGCTTCACTTTTCCGGAGCAAGTCTTTCCCACGCGCCGGACACTCGCGTGGTGCGACTCGATTCCATGGGAGTAACCTTTCAGGTCACGGATCGGACCAGCGGAAAACCCAAATTGCTCTTGGACGATATCTCTCTGGTGGTTAAGCCTAAAGAACTGATCGGACTTCTGGGACCGAGCGGAGCAGGTAAGACCACGCTCATGAACGCCCTGAACGGCTTTGTAAAACCCACCAGGGGCCAGGTTCGGTACAACGGAGAGGATCTGTACCGCAATCTGGAGGCTCTGAAATCCACCATTGGCTTTGTCCCCCAGGAAGACATCATGCACCGGCAATTGAGCGTGCGGCGATGCCTGTACTACGCGGCAAAGCTGCGACTGCCGGAAGACGTCTCGGATGAAGAGGTCAATCGGCGCGTGGAAGCGATGCTGGACACTCTGAGGCTCGACCCGCAACGCTGGGACAACCCCGTCTCCACCTTGAGTGGAGGGCAGCGTAAGCGGGTGAGCCTGGGCATTGAATTGCTCCCCAAGCCCGGAGTGCTCTTCCTGGATGAGCCTTGCGCGGGCCTTGACCCCCGCACTGAAACCCTGATGATGATGTTGTTCCGGCAATTGGCCAATCAGGGCTCGACCATCATTATCACCACCCATCTGTTAGGTTCCTTCGGCGTACTGGACAAGGTCGTGGTGTTGCTCCAGGGACGACTGGTTTACTATGGGCCGGGTACAAAGTTCCTGCAATATTTCAAAGCAGAAGCCCCGCCCGATGTTTACGATGACTTGACGGATAACAATACGGCTCCCTACTCCCTGGAACTCAAGCAGCGTTATGCCGAATCCGATCTCTACAAGGAGCTCATTGCCCAGCCACAAACGGCGATTCCGGCGGAGAAGAGTCCTTCCCCTACTACCCCTGCGCCTGCTGCCGGCACGAGAGGCAAGGGTTTCAGCTTGCGCCAGTTTGAGGTCCTTCTGCAGCGAAACTGGGAGCTGAAATTCATAGACCGCGGCCAGACGTTGCTGCTGTTTCTTCAAGCGCCCATCGTCGCTCTGTTGGTGGCTTTCATGGCGACCAAGCCGAACCAAGTCGAAACCCTTTTCATGGCCGTGTTCGCCGCCTTGTGGTTCGGCTGCTCGAATGCGGTGCGTGAAATTGTTGACGAGCAGACTGTGTACCGCCGCGAACGGCAAACAGGCTTAAAAATACCGCCGTATATTCTTTCCAAGCTTGCCGTTCTTTCCTTTGTGGCGCTGGCGCAATGTGTCTCGGTGGTTGTCATCTTGCTCGCGGTCAACCGGGCATTGGATTTGAGCCTCCCGGAAGTGGTAGTCGCCATCGGAATCATGTTCCTGGTGGCCGTAAACGGGACGCTGATAGGACTTCTCATCTCCAGTCTCGTCTCCTCTCCGGAGAAAGCTCTGAGCTTGTTCCCCTTGGTTCTCATTCCGGAGCTTCTCCTCTGCGGGTTATTCCTGCCCGTAAACCAGATTCATCCGATCATCCCTATCACGCTCGGGGAACTATATGAGGGGAAGATGTTTGCGCAACCGGAAGCCCAGGCTAAGGCCCGGCAAATGCTTAACGCGTCTGCGAGTCAAGCATCACCGGAAGAGGCGGCGGCGCTAGCCAGGGCGAAACAGGGAGAGTTCGCGCACCAAGTTGCCGCGGCCGTGGCGCCTTCGGAGAAAGTGCAAAAGGCTCTCCAAAAATACACCCCGGCCCCGGTGGCGGGTATGCCAACCTTTGCGCGCTGGCTTTCAGCGCTGGCCATCTCGCGTTGGGGTCTGGAGGCGCTTGCGGATTTATGCCTGCATGGGGCCCATTCCTTACAGGATTCCGCCTACAAGATCGTCAACACGGTGTCCATTTCCCTCCATCCTGATGATGTCGAGAAGCTGGAGAAGGGGTTGGGGGCGGGACCCGAAGCTTTCAAGGCTCCCGGGGCGTTTCCACTCCCCTCGAGGTTCTGGAAAGACAAAGGGCCTTACCTGGCGATCATGACCAGCTTTGCGTTGTTAATGGTCATCGCCATCCTGGTGGTGATGAAGCGTAAGGATGTCAGTTGAGAGGAGTTACCATGGACGCTGGGCTTTCCACGATTCGCAACCTACTTTACGTGGTCATTGTTCTGGTCTTGCTATCCGCCCTGTCGGGTTTCTATGTGGCGACGGAGCTTGCCCGCAACAGCGACGAGCTGGCTAGTCTGCGGTTGCTGCTTCAAAAGGAGATGTTGGGGCCTGCCTTGACCCACGCCCAAGAATTGGAGAAGCAGATGGACGCGCTTAACCAGAGCGCTGCCGGCATTGACGATAAATTGAAGAAAGCCCAGGACGATTTTGTGGTGCGAATGCAGGTAGAGCTGCCAAGAATCATGGATAAATATGTCAACGAGCGACGTTCCCTCGTTGAACAGAAAATCCACCAGCAGGGCGTACCCCTGCCCCATTAGCAGAAGGGCAGTGACCCGACCAGGCGGGATGAGGGACGAGCCGGAGACAGGAGTCAGAAGTCGGGTCTACCAGGACTCCAGTTTTCGCCCTTTCGACTTTCAACTGTCGACCGTGGACTGTTAGCTGATCTGCCTGATCTCCACCCGGAACATGTGTTCCCCCAGGAAAAACTCATCGCCGTTCTCGAGCTCAACTTCTTTTCGTATCCGGCGAAAGACGCCATTGCGACTCCTCAAGTCCTGGAGGATGAAGCGTCCCGGTTGCGCCACGATGCGGGCGTGGGTCCCCGACATGAAAGGATCGTCCTTAAACACCAAATGGGCGTTAGTCCGTCCCAAGGTGGTTTCAGGCTTTTCCAATCTAAACTCTTCAATGACCTCACCCGTCAGCCGGATGCGTTCGAGCTTGGCCGTGATGGGGCCCCGCTGCAGCTTTGGTGCTCCAGCCCATGCCACCGTGCCTTGCCCGGCATTGGTGTTCTCTGCTTCGTCCAGGCTTTGTGTGGTGAATCGAAAGAGATCCTGTCCCAACAGAAAGACATCCCCGGGGACAAGTTCGGTATCCTGTCGCTGCTTGATGAATGTCCCGTTCAGGCTGCTGAGATCCTCCAAAAACAACTTGCCCTCGCGAATCGATAGGAAAGCATGGCGGTCTGAAAGTGAGGAATCGTCAGGATAATTGACTTCACAGTTGGCGCGTCCGAAGGAAACTTTTCCCACTACTTGCAGGGGATCACCCCAGGAGCCATCATGCTTTTTCTCTGTGATTTGCGCCTCAATATTCGGCACGTGAAATCCGCCAAAGACCAAGGTCCCTTCTGCCGCGGCGGCAGGCATCGAGGAATCCACCCTTGGCGCGACGGGCGGTGGAGTGAGTGGCGCAGGTCGCGGTGGGGCTGGGACTCTTATTGGGGAAGGGGCAACCTCAGATGGACCGGCGGGTTTTGCCTTGGGGGGGCTGATCCCCCGCGGCTGAGGTCGGGCGACGGGCGGAATTGGCGCCGGGGCTGCAGGCTTTGGGGCTGGGGGTTGTTGTGGCGCCCAAGGCGGACCAGCCACCGCAGGAGATAGCCGAGAGACACCCGGCGCCGCAGCTTGTGGCGCGATCCTGGGGGGAGTTGGCGGAGCCACCGGCTGGGGCGCAACGGGCCGTGGGGGCTGTTGCGGAAGGTTCGCTTGGGGCGTAGCCGGAAGCGGTGTGCCGCAGAAACCGCAGAACTTGCTGCCTGCCGGAAACGCCTTATGACATTTCGGACACTCCAGTGGCTTGGACTGTGAAACAGTCGGTCGAGAGGCGGGAGGAGTCACCGCAGCCTGGAGGGGCTTCCCGCAACGGGCGCACGTTGTGGCGCTCGCGGGGTTCCCACTCCCGCACGTCCCGCATGGGATATAGCGTACCGTTCCTTCTTTGTTTGTTTCGGTAGACATATTAAGTGCTCAGGGCGACCGAAGCTAGTTACCGGTAATTCTCAGCCACACCGGATTAGTATAGCAGCGAAACTCTTCTCCCGTGGCATTTCGTGTTCGAGCCTCCAGGCGGAAGTAACCCCAGACACCCGTACTCTTTCCCAAGAAAGGCCGCAGGTCAACAGGGATCAAATCCCCGCTTGCCATCTGTTTTGAAGCCGGCACCGGGATTTCTTGAGGTTGCGATTCACCCTCTGGCGACCCCACGATCAATCGAATGGATTCGAGGGGTCCAAATTCCGCGCTACTGACCCAGGCAAGCTGTAAGGGTGGAAGATGGCCGAGGGAAACCGCGAGGGAATCACCTATGCCAACATCTCCGGAATCGCCCAAGCTGCCCTGGGAATTGCGCTCGAAGCCCGCGATGAGCAGGGGACCGTTGCTCAGGACGCTGCGCCCCGATTTGAGCGCCCGGAGGATGTTCTCTCCTTTTGGTCCCATACCCTCGGGGGCATAGACAACTGTCGAAATCTTTCCCAAAGCATTATCCTCGGCGTAACCGGAGAGACCGCGGGAAGGTTTGCCAAGGAAGTCCACGACGTCCAGCGTGGCCTCGTAATTGAAATCCCCGTGAGCGTCCGAGCCCGCGGCCAAAAAAACCTTGAAACCCGGAGCGTGCATGGAATCGCCGGGCGCTTGCAGGCCCCGCTGAAGCAGAGGACGCCACCCTAGCTCGATCCCCTTCTCCAAGCGCGCATACTGGTTTGCCTGGCTGTCCGGTTGGAAGCAGGCTTCGGGGTCCGCATCGCGGTGGAGGCAATAGGGGTCGCGAGCGTCGTCGGCCGTGGCCATGGTGGCGCGGTTCCATGGTTCCAACCCCACCAGTCCGGCTTGGAGTTGCTTGCCGTCCGGGGCCAGGAAATCGGCATCCAAATCCCAACTCCCGCCGCGCATCAGGGGACTGATGGGATCGAAAGGATGGGCTGCGTAAGCGAAGCCACCCGTGACCGCGATGCGCGACAAGGCCTCCTTTATCGGCAGCGCGGCTGAGGCAACGGACCCGTCCCCACTCAAGATGACGTCTTCCTGGGGATTCGAGGGATTGGGAAACCCCTTCTTGGGGTTGTCGGGGGAGGGCAGGGCGAGCATGTGCACGGTGGTGAGAAGTGTCTGTTTGCTGGAAGCCGTGGTGACCTCTTCGCCGCGGATGAGCATTAGGCGCCCGTCACGATATTTCTGAACTTCCTGTAACTCCTGGGCATACCGTTCCACGCTGAGGTCAGTGGAGTGGTCAGTAAGAATGAGCCAATCCAAACCGGCGTGAAGCGCTGTTTGCTTGGTCACGGACAGGGGGTATCCACGCTCCGCAGGATTGTCGGTATAGCCGCAGTGGTAGTGCACGTCGCCCCGGTACCAACCGGGGAGGCTGGGCAGGGGGGGCGCATTCAAATCCACGCGGAGATAGAAATCTTGAGTGGGCCATCCTTCCAAACGAAAGGAGACCCACAGGTCAACGGCATGAAACGGACCGCCAATGAAGTGTTGCCTCAAGTAGGTGTCGATAGACTCACGAGGTACTTCGAGTGTCTTCTTCATCCGGTCTGTGATGGTCAGGGGTTGGCCGCTGCTCCGAGCATCAAACGAGAAATCCTTGCTTTCGCCCAGGGGCAGCGGGTCGGCGACGAATTGGCGCCCCGTCCCGGTCGGTTTCACAAACAGGTTTAGCCCCAGCAGCTTCAGGGGTTCCCGCGTTATGTATTGCGACAGGCCGGCGCCCGTCGTATGGGCCGTCTTTTCGACTCCGTTAATGATTTCGACATAGAGAGGAAGGCAGGGATCATTGGAGTTGCGCAGGACCCGCGGAGCGTCCGCCCGGAAGAATACCCCGGCTTTTGAAACTTTCTCTGTGAGTTTGGCTACCATCTCCTGCTGCGACCAAGCGGGAGTGGAGCCGCCTGCGAAAACCGTGATCGCTGTCATTCCGAGCGAAGCGAGGAATCTCGGTCCGCAAATAGTGATCGCTGTCCTTCCGAGCCGTTGGCTGACGGACAGGAATCTCGCTCTGGAAACAAAGCGAGATTCCTCGCTTCGCTCGGAATGACAGGCCTGGGTTCGCTCGGAATGACAGGCTGGCGGGTTTTTCCGCATGGTGCTTCGACCTTCGACACTCGACTTTCGACTCTCGACTTTCGACTCTCGACTACTGTTGAGGCTCATGGGAGGAGTTTACGGGCCGCCTGAATAGCGACACACTGATTCGCGCCGCTGGCAATAGCCAGAACTTTTCCATCGGCAGTCAACAGGGGTGCCCCGGATTCTCCGGGATTCAGCAAGCGTTCCAAGGTCACCGTGGCGTTTTCAGTGGTGGCTTGAAGATATACCGCCCGGGGGTCAGCCTGAGACTGGTTAAGCCCGAATGGAAACCCGAACAGGGCCTTCTTGGTGGCTTCGCCGGTCTCGGCAGCGGAGTCCGCGAAGGCCAGTGGCTTAAGATTCGCACCTGCCAATTGCAGCACGGCGAGGTCGCTCTCTCCTTCAGCCTCCAGGTCAAGGGAGGCGCGCTCACCGGAGTCGGGGTCCTGATAATCCTTCTTCTGCATCCGGTCGGGAGCAGTCTTCAGGAGTTTCAGCGTTGCTTTTTCGCTGCTGGCCGCCATCTGAAAATCCAACCCACCGTCCGGCAGCTTCACCCGGGCGCCCGCCGGCCACGCGTAAAGACGGTAGCTATTGGGGTCGAGCTCAAGATGGTAGTGCGCGATCAAGAACGCAATTTGCGGATCAAACTTCCAGGGTTGCACTACCCGCTTGGCGGTGAGCAGTTTTCCTTCCGTGCTGGCAACAAAGCCCGTCCCGGATTGGCTGAACTTTTCCGTGGCCTGGGTCTTTGGATCAACCAAGGCATACTCGCAGTACAAGAGATAGAGGGCAGGCCGAGCC
>JBAVYG010000463.1:0-1659 GCA_049698675.1 Terriglobia bacterium | reverse complement strand
CGGACTGGGCGTCAAGAGCGTGGTGGTCACCGGCGGTTACATCCAACAAGAGCCTCTCCAGAAATTGTGCCGCCAGGTGGATGCCATCAAGGTGGACCTGAAAGCTTATTCAGAAAAGTTTTACAAGGAAGTGGTCAACGCGGAACTGAAGCCGGTGCTCGATTGCCTGGTGACCATCCGCAAGCACGGGGTATGGAATGAGATCGTTTACCTTGTGATCCCCACTTTGAACGACAGCGACGCGGAGTTCAAAGGCCTCGCCAAATGGGTCAAGTCCGAATTGGGACCGGACGTTCCGCTCCACTTCTCGCGCTTCCATCCCGAATACCTTCTGAAGAACCTTCCTCCCACGCCGGTGGAAACGCTCGAGCGCGCCAAGGCCGTCGCCGACGCCGAGGGTCTTCACTACGTGTACATCGGCAATGTGCCGGGCCACCCCGCCGAGAATACCTATTGCCCCAAATGCCGCAAGATTGTTGTAGAACGCACCGGGTACACCGTCAGCACGGTGCACATCCACAACAACAAATGCCAATACTGCCAGCAAGCCATCCCCGGTGTGTGGCGAGCCTAAGCGGGCTGAAGGAGGACGAATGGAGAACTTTGAATTCTTTAATCCGGTGAAGATTCTCTTCGGAAAGGGCCAGATCGCGAAGCTTTGCGGCGCGGTGCCTGCGGGCGCGCGGTTGCTCGTGACCTACGGTAGTGGCAGCATCAAAAGGAACGGTGTCTATGACCAGGTGATGGCCAATCTGCAAGGGCACACTGTGAGCGAGTTCAGTGGCATCGAGCCCAACCCCGCCTATGAAACACTCATGAAGGCCGTCGAAGTGGTGAAGCGCGAAAGAATCGATTTCCTGCTCGCGGTGGGTGGCGGTTCGGTCTTGGACGGCACGAAATTTATTGCCGCGGCCGCAAGATTTGAAGGCGAGCCTTGGGATATTCTGGCCAAGCATGCGCCCGTGAACGCTGCCGTTCCGCTCGGTGTGGTGTTGACGCTCCCGGCTACCGGCTCGGAGATGAACTGCATTGCTGTCATCTCGCGGGCGGGTACGCAGGAAAAATTTCCCTTCGCCAGCCCCCTCGTCTACCCGAAATTCTCCATCATCGACCCCCAGGTGACCTTCACGCTGCCTGCGCGCCAGGTGGGTAACGGCATCGTGGATGCGTTTGCGCACGTACTCGAGCAGTATTTGACGTACCCGGCGAACGCCCCACTCCAGGACCGATTTGCGGAATCGATTCTGCTCACCCTGATCGAAGAAGGGCCTAAGACGCTTGCCAACTCGGCCGACTATAACTCACGCGCCAATTTGTGTTGGTGTGCGACTATGGCACTCAATGGACTGATTGGCCTCGGAGTCCCGCAGGACTGGACGACCCACATGATCGGCCACGAGCTCACGGCGCTGCGTGGCTTGGATCATGCTCAAACACTGGCTGTCGTCTTTCCCGCAGTCCTGGCAGAGCGGAAGCAAGCCAAACGCGCCAAACTCCTGCAATATGCCGAACGCATCTGGGGCATTCACACCGGCGCCGAGGATGAAAAGATCGACCAGGCCATCCAGAACACCCGGACATTCTTCGAGTCTATGGGTGTGAAGACTCATTTGAAGGACTACGGTGTGGCCCCGGATGTCGTCGAAGCTGTTTCCAAGC
>JBAVYG010000462.1:0-3789 GCA_049698675.1 Terriglobia bacterium | reverse complement strand
CTCGCGCCCTTCCTCTTCCTTGTGCGCAGCCTCCACCGCTTGCCGGCCCAGATGATCCTGCAGCGCCATCAGGCGTTTCAGGGCCTCTTCGCTGGCGTGGAAGGCCTTCTGGTTGGCCTCGTAAGCCGCCATCACGGCGCGGTACTGGGCTTCCGCCTGCTGATCCGACGCCCGCGCGGCATCGGCTGCCTGTCGCTTTGTTTCCTCAGCGCGCTGCCTATCTTCGCCCGCCTGCACCTCCGCTAGACGTTTATGCGCGTCGAACTGGAGCTGGCCGAGCTCGTTTATTTTTTGGTCGACATCTTCGACGTTCTTCAACCCCTGGGCATTGGCCTCCGCAATGGCGGGCGCGACCTTGACTATCGCCTCCTGGAGGTCCGTGCCCATCTTGCCTGTAAGGGATTTATAGGCCTCGCGGAAGCGCACCAGTTGTGCCATGTGTGCGTCAATCTGCGCAATATCGAAGGCGCCGGCCAGCGAAGTCTTGAAGTGAGCCAGCGCGTCCGCAGCTTCATCAGCAGCATGCTTGAACGCCGCAGAAGCCGCGGAGTCGAGATCCTTAATCGTCTGGTCGCCGTGGGTCCAAATCTGAAAGAACTGGTCGTTGACGACCTTGCCCCATTTATATGCCTGTTCGAGTGCGAACACGCCGAGCAGGGCTCCGCCCAAGCTCGCAATCTCCGGCAGAGCCTGCCCAATCGCGCCCGTCACGGCACGCGGCAAGCGCAGACCAAATTCTTCGGAGAGCAGCCGCACCGATTCGCGGTTGCCGATCAGGGATTTGTCAAGCTCTTCGCCCGCGCCCCGCGCGCGCTGCACGGCTTCGCTATAGGCGGCGGACTCCGACTCGGCCAGATCCTTTACCTGGGCCTCGACCATGCCGATGCTCTGACCCGTGCGCTGCGCGAATGCCTGTATCGAGGCGTCCGCCTTGGAGGGATCGGATGTTATCTCCATGAGCAGTGCGAGAATGTTGCTTGCGCCCATAGGTTACCTCTCTGCTTCGCCCAAATTGACCTACACGTTAGAAGTACAGATGCCAACCATCACGGCGGCGACATCGCCGTCTATTTCGCGACTCCTGCGGAAAACCTGGTCGCCATTTTCTAAAAGACGGGGCCACCGTCAAAGGAACGGGGAGAAGCGTCCCTCAGGTGGCCCCCATGGAAGTGTATCCGGTCAGCTTGGAAGAGCCGGACACCGTCAACAAAACGTCGGACCACCTTAGCTCTTGTCTTGCCGGAGCTCGCCTAAAATGAGAGAGCTATTAATTTCATCCAGGCGTTTTTGCTCCCAGCGTTTCTCGACGCGGGTTTCGGCAAGTTCATCCAACCGCTTTTGCTCCCACAGTTCCTTGCCGTGCGCCGTTGCTAAAACCACGTCAAGGGCCTGTCGTTCATTGACGGATCGGCTCTTCGCCGTCGCTCTCACCAGTGAATGAAGCTGGCTCGCAGCCGTGCCCGTTCCCTCTGCTTCGCCATCCTTCATCCCAAGGTGATTCTTGACGTGTTGGCGCAACTCCTCTTCGTGAATCCCCCCGACTTTGCCCTCTTCGGTCCATACTTCGTGCTTGCCGTCCGCAGTGCATTTCAATATGCAGTGTGTCATTTGGTTTTCCTCTTCCTCGGCTTGGGATCGATCAGTGGCCGCCAGCACGCCCGCTTCAAGGGAGCCGCATCCTCGGGGGTTATCCGCCAAGAGGAGTGCTCGACGGGCCACGACGCGGTTCCCTTGAAGCTAGCGTGCTCGCAGTGATCTCTCCATGCGCTCACTAAAGCTCACGCCCTGCTGGGGCTGCTGGCGCTTCTCCCGCGCTGCTTCGCTCCGCTCGCGGCGCATAAGAAGCACCGCGATTGGCAAACTATAGCCAGATTCATCGGCCTTTTTCGCGAGAGCCTGATAGTCTCCAAGCGCCATGATGCTTGCGGGCAAAAATTCCCATCGAGCGTCGCCCCCCGGCTTTGGCCGATCATCCCGCAAAAATTCACGCGCTTGCTGATCGTCAAGCTGAACCACGTCGCCGAAGTGACAGATGCCGTCACTTGCCCACGTTTCAGGGAGAATTAGAGTCTCGTCAATGACAACGTAACTCTTGGCGTCCTTATCCTCGCCGAAAAACTGTCCATACCAATGCTCGCTTTCGGTCAGTCCGTTTTCGGGAAGAGTTCCAAGAAGGTTTGCAAACGGTCCGCCGCCGAGGTCAGCAGGGAAGCTGGGAAGCTCCAATGGGACCGCGCACGCTGCAAGCTTTTTCGACAATTCGCCGCGTTCAAACAGGACCGCACGCAATTGCTCCAGTAGGCGCTCAGCTTTGCGGTCACACTCTAACCGGCTCTCCGCAGTCTCCCTGAATTCCCGCTGATGCCTTTGGCGCGTGCGGGTTTGTTCCTCAGTGGGCGCAAGGGCCACGATAGCCCGCTCAAGTTGCCCTTGCTGCCGTTTGTAGGCCTCCAGGCGATCCCTGAAGGCTCCAAGGCGCCCATTTGCCCGGTCAAGGCTCTCCAGCAATTGTCCCCGACCATCAGCGAGCGAGTGCTTTGCCAAACCGGCCGCAAGGTCTTCATACTCGCTGATTTTCCCCTCAGTGGCCGCGATTGAAGCCGTAGTCCGCGCTAACTGATCGCGCAGGTCCTGCTCCTCAAATGCCAAATGCTTGCTTCGCGCACTGCCGGTATTCGTCGCCTTTTCGCCTGTCACATCTTGGTTCATTTTCTCCTCACAACCCGTTAGCTGTCGCTGGCATACCGCTTCTAGTGGCGAAACGTGATGCTCGCACCTGCGTACTGTGTCGAGTGGCGAAGTGCGATACCGAATCTCCATGCTGTTTCTAGCTGCGGAATGTGACACAAAACTGCGCATGGTTTCTAGCCGCGAAGTCTTGCTCTAGACTGGGGTGTCATTTCCCCATCCGAAATCTTGCTCCGCATGTGCTGGCTCAGCCAATCAGCGAGAGCACGCCGGGGATACCTTACGATCCTGTACGAAAGCTTCAGGTACGGCGGCCCGCCATCCTTTGTGCGCCAGTCCAAAAGTGTCCACCTGCTAACCCGTAGCAAGCGGGCAACCTCGGGGATCGTCAGCAATTCTGCTGATCTGGCGGCTGGAAGGCTTACAATCGCATGAGATTTAACTTGCGCCACCTGACTACCTCCATGTGACGTTACGTAGCTTGTTCCTGCCTTCTGGCGCTCCCTGTGGCCCTCTCTGAAACTTACCGGGAGAAGAGATTGCCGTTTCACCGGCCAGCGCCGATTAGAATCGCGCCTGCGGTGCTCCGCATTGAGGTAGACCTGATTGCTTCGCCTCGGCTCGAATTCCTTCCCGCATGGGCACGCGCATCTCATTCTCACCGCTAACCTATTTTTTCGGTTTGTGCTGCTGTGCCATCCTCTTCCAGTGATCGTGAGCCCCCGTGCCGAACTGCGCAATCCATAGGCCCAAATATCGGCCAACTTTGTGTAATTGCCGACGTGCGGGCAGATCAGGGTTAGTGTGCTGCGACGAAATCACTCGCAACTCCGGGGTTGTATGAAACGCCCAATTGCTCGGGGTTTCGTCTGGCGGGCCGACCACCAGGTGGCGAGTCGGACCTTCCGCTATGTAACCAAGGCGTCCAACAAAAAGGCCGTCTTCAAACTCCAGCACCACCTTCTCGCCCAGGATTTCGTCATAGGGGACTTCACGATGGTCAAAAACAACGATATCTCCAGCCTCCACGCCATAGCCTGCCCGCGCGTAAACACTCTTCGTACCGACCACCTCATAGAACGTCGAGGCTCGATTTGAAAC
>JBAVYG010000461.1:0-3379 GCA_049698675.1 Terriglobia bacterium | reverse complement strand
CAGCTTGGAGGGGTTTTTCCGCAGCCTGTGAAGCCCCGCCCTTCCGGACCCGTGGTGAGAAATGCGGGGTAGGCCGGCGCTCGACTTTTGCTCATCTCTCGACAGCAATTACAGCTTCGGTATCAGTGACAGGCCCGCGCTCGCTCATTTGCTGGACGGGTGGAAAGATTCAGGAAGGTGACCCATGAAGAATCACTCCCATGCCATAACGGCTCTGATTCTTGTCGCTTGCTTCGCTCCGTGGCTTTCGTCAAGTTGCAGCCACGGATCGAGCGCCGACCATGCGCCGCCGGCAACGGTTGAAAAAGCCCCGGACCCCGCCATCGTGGAGGTACCGGATCCCAAACAATTTCCCCTGACGACAGTAGAGCAGCGCCCTACTTACGGCGAGCTCAAGGTGAATGGAGTAGTGACGCCCGATGTCAACCGCTCGGTCCCGGTGCTTTCGCTGGCGGGAGGCCGCGTGGTGGACATCCGCGCCAAGCTGGGGGATGACGTGACCAAGGGCCAAGTCCTGCTACGGATCAATAGCCCGGATGTTTCACAGGCTTTTGCCGACTATCAGAAGGCCCAAGCCGATGAGGTGCTGGCCCGCCGCCAACAGGAGCGCTCGGAGACCCTCTTGGCCAAAGGGGCCATCGCGCAACGCGACTTGGAGGCCGCCGAGGATGCCGAGCAGAAGGCGAAGGTGGATTTGGCCACGGCGGCGGAACACCTTCGCGTGCTGGGCGCGGACGTGAGCCATCCCTCGCCCATCGTGGAGGTTAAGGCGCCGATCTTGGGGACCATCGTCGAGCAGAACGTCACCGGCGGCACGGGAGTCCGCTCGCTGGATAATTCTCCCAACCTCTTTACCATCGCTGACCTCTCCCGCGTCTGGGTTCTTTGCGACGTTTACGAGAACAACCTCTCGCAAGTCCGACTCGGTGACTTCGCGGAGGTCCGGCTGAACGCTTACCCGGACCAGGCTTTGAAAGGGCGCGTAAGCAACATCAGCCGCGTGCTCGATCCGAACACTCGCACGGCCAAAGTGCGTCTGGAATTGGATAACGAGCGCCGTCTGATGCGGACCGGTATGTTCGCCACCGCGACGTTCCGCTCCCAGAGCAAGCAGCTCCGCACCGTGGTGCCCGCCAAAGCCGTGCTGCGCCTCCACGACAAGGATTGGGTGTTTCGCGCCGAAGGCGGCCACCGCTTCCGTAGGATTGAAGTTCAGGCGGGTCGCGTCTCCAGCGACGGCTTCCAAGAAGTCCTGGCGGGGCTTGCACCCGGCGACCAGATTGTGGCCAACGCCCTGCAATTCGCCAGTGCCGCGGATACAGAGTAAAGACATGATCAAGCACCTCGTCGATTTCGCGTTGCGCAACCGATTGCTCGTCTTGAGTATCGGCGCACTCCTCCTGATTTGGGGCATCATCTCGTTTCACAACTTGCCCGTGGAGGCCTACCCGGATGTGGCGGACAAGTACGTCTGGGTCATTACCCAATGGCCCGGCCGCGCCGCCGAAGAAGTGGAACAACAGGTGACCATCCCCATCGAGATTCAGATGAACGGTGTGGGTCACCTCACCCACCTTCGCTCCACTTCCCTCTCGGGGCTTTCCTTTGTCACCATCATCTTCGACGATGAATCCAACAATCTGACCAACCGCCAACAAGTGTTGGAGAAGCTCACCTTGGTCAACCTGCCCGAGAATCTTAGCCCCCAGATCGGGCCCGACTTCAGCCCGGTAGGGCAGATCTATTTCTATACCCTCACCAGCAGCAACCCGATGATCGATGTCATGGACCTGAAATCGCTGCAAGACTGGGTCATGGTGAAGGAATTCCTTTCCGTACCCAACATCGCGGCGGTCTCCATTTTTGGCGGGATCACCCGCGAGTACCAAGTGCAGGTGGACCCCAACCAACTCGTCGCCCATCGCTTGAGCATCGGCCAAGTCGAGCAAGCGTTGGCGGCTAACAACGTGAATGCGGGCGGTAGCTTCATCCAAAAAGGCCAGCAGGCCTTCAACATTCGCGCCATCGGGCTCATGAAGAATACGGACGACATCGGCTCGACCGTGATCGCAGCACAAAATGGAACACCCATCCGTGTGAGGGACGTGGCGGAGGTGGTGCAAGGTCCCAAGATTCGCCTCGGGCGTCTCGGCAAGGCGATTCATCGCGAGGACGGACGGGTGATCGATGACGACGACGTGGTGGAGGGCATCGTCCAAATCAGGAAAGACGCCGATGCGGCTCCCACCCTCGAGGCCCTGCACGCCAAGGTCAAGTACCTCAACGAACACGTGTTGCCGCCCGGCGTAAAGATTGTTCCCCACATCGACCGCAGCGACCTCGTGAGGTATACCACGCACACTGTCCTTCACAACCTCGGCGAGGGAATCATCCTGGTGGTCGTCGTCTTGTTTATCTTTCTCGGCAACATTCGTAGCGCTCTGATTGTCGCCCTTACCATTCCCTTTTCGCTCTTGTTTGCTTCCATCTGTCTTGACCTCCGCCACATTCCCGCCAATCTCCTCTCCCTCGGGGCGCTCGGCTTCGGAACGGTCGTCGATGGAGCGGTGGTGATGGTTGAGAATATCCTGCGCCGGCTCGAAATGCGCGCCAACGGCAACGGCTCGAGAAGTATGGGGGAGACGATCCGGGTTGCGGCGCACGAGGTCCAACGCCCCGTCTTTTACGCCATCACCATCATCGTCGCTGCCTACCTGCCGATTTTCACTCTGCAGCGGGTTGAAGGCCGCCTGTTCCGGCCGATGGCTTGGACCATGGCGTTCGCTATGCTGGGCGCGCTGCTGTTTTCTCTGTTGCTCGCGCCGGTGCTGTCCAGTTTCTTGTTCCGCCGCCAGGCCAGCGAATGGCGTAATCCGCTGCTCGCCTTTCTCACCAAGCGATATCGCCAAGACCTTCCCTGGTGCATCCGTCATCGTTGGGTGACGGTTAGCTTTGCCGGGGCTGCTCTCCTCTTGACCCTTTACCTGGCTTTCGGTGGTGTGATCGGCTCTGAGTTCCTGCCTCACCTCGATGAAGGCGCCATCTGGGCCCGAGGTACGCTGGCTCCCAGCGTTGGCCCCGATGAAGGCGAAAGGATCATGAACCAGGCACGCATTGCCTTCGCCCGATTCCCGGAAGTAACTCAGGTTGTCTCGCAGGTGGGCCGGTCCGATGACGGCACCGACGCCACGGGCTTCTTCAACACCGAGTACTTCATCGGCCTTAAACCCCGAAGGGAGTGGCGCAAGCAGTTCCATGGAGACAAAGAGGAACTTATCGCCGCCCTGGACCGAGAGGTTGAGAAGATCCCCGGCGTCGATTGGGGATTCTCGCAGCCCATCGCGGACAACATGGAGGAGGCAGTCAGCGGAGTCAAGGG